>CAYPTS010000134.1:0-1501 GCA_964413825.1 uncultured bacterium | reverse complement strand
CTGCCCATACTGGAAGCGATGAGCTGCGGATGCCCTGTCCTCACCTCGAATATCACTTCCATGCCTGAAGTTGCAGGCGATGCGGCGGTACTGGTAAATCCTTATAGCGTCGAGGAAATATCGTCAGGGATTGAGAAAATTCTCTCGGATGAAAAACTACAAGCTGACATGCGGGAAAAAGGACTGGCAAGGGCGAAAGAGTTTTCATGGGAAAAAACGGCAAAGGAAACATTGAAGGTATATGAGGAGGTCTTTTCGCAAAAATGAAGGTACTTTTTATAGCTGGGTGGTTTCCCCAGCACGGCGATTACAATGGAATATTTATAAAGGAACACGCACTTGCCGCCGCAAAATTCCACGACGTTGCAGTTATACACGGGAAAGAAAAAATATGGCAGAAAGAGAGGTTCAGGTTTTCCCTTTCCACGGAAGAAAATCTTCAGGTAATTAGGTTTTCTTACAGGGAAGTCCCTTTTATCCCGTCTTATCCCGCATATGTAAAAGGCGTTCTTGCATCGTTTGAAAAAATTCTCTCTCATGGTTTCAAGCCTGACATCGTACACGCCTGCGTCTATAAGACCGGAATACCTGCATGTATCATAAAAAAGAGATACGGCATCCCATACGTAATTACCGAGCACTACTCGGGATTCGCCCGGAAAAGTTTAAGAAAAAGCCATGTAAAAAAGGCGCAAAAGGGCATGAAAAAGGCAGAATTCATCCTTCCGGTAAGCAATTCTCTCAAGGAAGACATAATTTCCTACGGCATAGAGGGCAGGTTTGAGGTGGTCCCCAACGTGGTATCTAACCAGTTTTATTACGTTACCCGGACAAGAAATACCTCCGGCGTAAAGAAAGCCCTATGCGTAGCGGCAATGCATCCCAAAAAAAACATCCCCGTATTAATCGGCGCCTGCAGGATAATACGCAAAATCCGCGGGGATATTGCCGTTGACATAATCGGAGAAGGGAAAAGGATGAATGAGTATGCGAAAATGGTACGGGATTTTTCTCTCGGCGGAGTTATACGGTTTCTCGGGGGAAAAAGCAAGGGAGATATCGCACGGATGATGCAAAATGCCGATTTTTTCGTTCTGCCGAGCAGGTTTGAAAATTTACCATGTGTTTTAATAGAAGCCCTTGCCTGCGGACTGCCTGTCGTGGCAACAAAGGTGGGAGGAATACCGGAAATAGTTGATGATACCAACGGAATTCTCGTTGAGCCGGACAATCCGCAGGCACTGAGCGAAGCAATGATGTATATGATGGATAACTCCGGCAAGTACGACAGGGAAAAAATCTCTCTTTATGCACGCAGAAAATATTCCTGCGAAACCGTGGGGGAAAAACTGAACGCAATATATGAACAGGCGCTGAAAAAGCGAAATGGATAGTCAAGACAAGCAGAACCCGCTCGTGAGCGTGATAATACCGGTCTACAACAGGGGGCATTTGCTTCCGAGAACAATTAAGAGCGTTCTCAACCAGACTTACAAGAACC
>CAYPTS010000133.1:0-1579 GCA_964413825.1 uncultured bacterium | reverse complement strand
GGGAGGAGTTTTACAGAAACGGCAGGTTCAACAGCCTGCCTGTGTACGACCTGCACGGGCATATGGGCAACTGGCCGGGCATTCATTTCCCGTTTTCCGACGCCGGTTCAATGGTAAAGGAGATGGACCTCCGCGGGGTGAAGATGCTGGCATTCTGCCACCATGCCGCGTTACTTTCCCCCGACATAGGAAACGCCTCCGGCATTGAAGCGGTAAAAAAATACCCCGGGAGACTGCGCGCTTACTGCGGAATCAATCCGAACTACCCCGAAATCATAAAAAAAGAACTGAAATCGTTTGACAATTATTACAAGAGCGTTTACGTAGGATTCAAGTTCCTTTCCGATTACCACGGCTTTCCAATAACGGACCAACTCTATGAACCTGTCTGGGATATGGCGGACAGCAGAAAACTGCTTGTTTTACTACATACCTGGGGCTGGTCATCGAATGACGGCCCCGTTCCCATAAGAAAGATTGCGGAGAAATACAGCAAAGTCAAGATTCTTCTCGGCCACTCCTGCCACGGGGAATGGGACGAAGCAATACGCCTGATAAAAGACTTCCCCAACCTGTATCTCGAACTTTGCGCGGTGATGGATGAACGCGGGGTTCTCGAAAAGATGGTTGAACAACTCGGCGCGGACCGCCTCATCTTCGGTACGGATTTTCCATGGTTCAGTTACAACTATTACATAGGTGCAGTACTCGGGGCCGACATATCCGACGCAGACAGGATAAAAATCCTTTCCTCAAACGGTAAAAAACTTCTCTCCGGCCGCACGGACGCAGAGGGATAAACACAGGAGCAATAAATGCCGGTTGATTCTTCAGCAATAGTCCGCAACGCGAGAAAAAACAGGACAGCCGTTCCCGCCTTCAACATCCCGTATCTTCCGATGATGGAGCCGGTCATAAAAGCGGTTGTCGACGAGGATGCCTTTGCTTTTATTGCCGTGGCGCGGCTCGAATGGATAAAGTTTCAGTCCGGCAGTATGGAAAAGGTATATGAGGAGTTTGAAAAACACAATAATCCCGCCCACGTAAATCTCCATCTCGACCATATCCCGGTCATAGACGAAGACAACAACAGGGTTGACTACCTCCCTATTCTGAAAGAAGCGGTTGCGCTCGGCTACCGGTCGGTAATGATAGACGGCTCAAGACTGCCTTTCGAAGAAAACGTCAGGTGCACCCGCATGGCAGTGGAACTTGCGCATGACAGCGGGATTGCCTGCGAGGCGGAACTGGGTGCGGTAACAGGACACGAAGAGGAACCCGGGATAAGTTACGAAGAACTTTTCCGCAGCGGCAGGGGATTCACCGACGTTCTTGAAGCGAAAACGTTCGTCGAACAGACCCGGTGCGACTGGCTGTCGGTTGCAATAGGAAATGTCCACGGCGCCATAGCAAAAGCGCGCAGGGACAAGAGCAAGGTTGCGGCAAGACTCGACCTGCGGCATCTTGAAAAACTTGCAAAAACAACAGACATCCCGCTGGTTTTACACGGAGGTTCCGGGGTGATTCAAGAGTACATGCTGGAAGCGATACGACTCGGGATAGCGAAAGTGAATGTCGG
>CAYPTS010000132.1:0-1662 GCA_964413825.1 uncultured bacterium | reverse complement strand
GCATTCCTCGCAATGACAAGTGGTGAGAATGTTGATTCTGTTTAAAACTACCGGAATGAAAGATTCCAACTGCCCATATTCTCAGGGTCGCCCGGGTCATCCTTAACCAGTTCCCTATAGTTTTCCACAACTTTTTTTACCGCGTCAGCATACTCCTTTATAACCTTTTCATTATATTTCTTGAACCACGGCACCCTGAAAACCTTCGACTGAATCCCCTTGCTGACCGGCAGAGGGCCTCCGAACCCGCGTATATCTTTTTCGGAGTTGGCTATAACGGTAGGCCTGCCGTCATTGTAAACATCCAGCGTGTTCAACAAAGGATGCAGGTGCAGAGCCATATTGCAGCCCGGATTTATATCGACACCTTCAGCACGCACCGCCTCGCAAAACCTTGTTATGGATAATCCGTCCAGTTCCTCATTCTTATAGTGTCCTATTGAGGCATACCATCCGCCCATTGTTGAACCGGAACCTTTTTGGGGTCTTGGAGACTTAATGCCAGGAAGACCTTCAAGGTTATCCCAGTAATAGTTCATTGCCCTGTCTATCTCTGCCATTTCCGAAGGATATTTTTTTAACTGTTCCAGCCCCACAGCCGAAGAGAGCTGGTGCATGCGGTACTTGTATCCGCCCCATGGCAAGCCCGCACCTTTTTTAATTTCGGGAATCGTAAGTTCCGAAGACCTCTCGTAATGGCCGAATGCAACAGCCCGTTCATATATTTCCCTCTCATTGGTAAGCATTACGCCGGCTTCCCCTATGGCAAAAGATTTTCCGGTCATGCAGGAGAATGCGGAAACATCTCCGAAGGTTCCGGTCATTTTCCCTTTATACAGGGCGCCGTGCGCGTGGGACACGTCTTCCACTATTTTCAGGTTATACTTGCGGGCAACCGCGGTAATTCCATCCATGTCCGCAGGCCTGCCGCAGTAATGCACCACCAATATTGCCTTTGTCTTTTCCGTTATCCGTTTTTCAATATCCGCCGGGTCTATGCACAAACTCTCAGGGTCTATATCGGCAAAGACCACGGTGCCGCCGAGAGAAAAAACCGGCAGGCAGGACGCCCAGTAGGTGATTGACGGACAGATAATCTCATCGCCCTTCCCGATGCCGATGCCGAAAAAAGCGCAGTGAAGCGCCGCAGTGCCGGTATTGCATCCCAGTCCGAATTTCAAGCCGTGCCAGTCAGCAAAGCCCCTTTCAAACTGTTTGGTTATGCCGGTACCGGACATACCGCCTTTTCTCAAAACGTCCAGCACCGCATCCTCCATCTCCTTTGTCACGATGGGCCAACTAAAAATATCTTTAGTGTCGGAACTCACCGCTTTTGCTCCTCCGAAAATAGCCAGTTTACTCATTTTTCATTCCCTCCATTTTCCTTGCAATCTCCAGCAGTCTTTTTATCTTCGGTTCTTCATCCATAGACTTCATGCAGAACGACACGGAACGCGGTCCGTGCTTTTGCAGGTATATATAGCGTTCCACCAGTTCTTCTGCGGAAAGATTATCTATATCCCATGACTGTATCCGAAGCGTAAATTCACAAGGACAATGCTCCACGAGCATTTCGGGCGTAACGTATTGGTCAGCGCTCGGGTCATAGCTCTTTATGCGCAGTCCTTTGAGAAAATGCAGGTGCTCCTTCCTCAACAGTTC
>CAYPTS010000131.1:0-1670 GCA_964413825.1 uncultured bacterium | reverse complement strand
TGTACCGGATACATGGAAAAACCGATAAACCCCGATACGTTCATGAATGAAATTGAACGGTATCTGAAGCCAGGAAAGCGGGGATAAGGGGGTGAAAAATGACAATCATAATCGTAGATGACAATGAGCAGAATCTGTATCATCTTCAATTTATGCTCGGGGGAAAAGGGTATAAGGTGATTGCCGCCGCCAACGGCGCCGAAGCGCTGGAAAAAGCGCGGAAGAGTCCGCCGGACCTTATTATCAGCGATATTTTGATGCCCGTGATGGATGGGTTTACATTGTGCCGCGAGTGGAAAAAAGATGAAAGTTTGAGATTGATTCCGTTTGTTTTTTATACCGCTACCTACATACACGAGAAAGACCGGGAGTTTGCGCTCAGTCTCGGCGCCGAGGAGTTTCTCGTAAAACCCCAGGAACCGGACTTATTCCTCAAAACAATCGGCGAGATTATCAACAATGTGCACGATTTTCCCGCCATTTCGCCGGTTGAACGGGAAGAGCCTGCCGAAGAGGATGAAAGCGGATATTTGAAACAGTATAATGCGGTTTTAATACGCAAGTTGGAAGATAAAATGCAGGAACTGGAAAAGAATAATTCTGAACTTGAAAAGGCGAAGGATTGCATAAGAAAAGGATACATCGAGACCATTCAGCGTCTTACAACTACGGCCGAATACAAGGATAAGGATACTGGCTCCCACCTCAGGCGCATAGGACTTTATGCGAAATTGATGGCCGAGGTAATGGGACTTACTGCGGAAAATTCCGAGTTGTTGTACATAACGGCCCCCATGCACGACCTGGGCAAGATAGGCATTCCCGAGCAGATACTTCTTAAACCCGGACCGTTAACCGTAGACGAGTTCGAGGCGGTAAAGAAACATACCGTCATAGGGGCGGCGATTTTTAAAGGTTCCGATTCGGTATTTCTGAAGATGGCGGAAACCATTGCCCTGTCCCATCATGAAAAATGGGACGGCTCCGGTTACCCTCACGGCCTGAAAAAGGATGAAATTCCGGTCGAGAGCCGGATAATATCGATAGTCGACCAGTATGATGCAATACGCAGCAGGCGCCCTTACAAGCCGCCCTATGACCACCGGACGGCATACAGGATTCTTACCGAGGGAGATGAAAAGTCAAATCCCGACCACTTTGACCCTGAGATATTGAAGGCATTCAAGAAGTGCCATGAAAAATTCAACGAAATATATGAAAAGTTTCAATAATGTTTTGTCTGAACAATATGGAATTTTAACCGGGAGGTGAAAAAATGGCAGACTGCTTCTTTCACACGGGAAGGCCGTCGGTAACAAGGTGCAAGCAGTGCGGAAGGCCCCTGTGCGGCGAGTGCCGCATGGTAAAGCCGGAAGGGATTTTTTGCAGTGACAAATGCTTTGAAACGTTTTCGGTTTTTGCGCGGCGGGCGGAAGAACTTGAGGCGAAACGCGGCAAAACTTCCGGCATGAACGCATTCGTAAAACTTGTTATTTTTATTGTTGTTATGGCGGTTATTTACGTTGTTGTCAGGAGGTTTGTAAAATAGCATTTCATGGTAGATATTCGAAGGATTAAAAAACTAAACGGCATTGCAGTTAAAAGCGGCAGGGTCGTTTACTGGATGAGCCGGGACCAGCGCGTAGACGATAACTGGTCTTTATTGTACG
>CAYPTS010000130.1:0-1692 GCA_964413825.1 uncultured bacterium | reverse complement strand
TCGAGCACGGAAACTGCTTTCTTTCCTCTCTGGTTCCTTATGTCGGAACTTGAGTATATTTTAATCTCTCCGTTAGAAAAAATCAATCCGGTGTTGTAACCGGATTCAGTTCGCCGGAGAGCAAGACGGCGAGGCGAAAACAACGAGGTGTATTAAACATACACCGAGGAAGTCTGATGCCGCTGCCGGCGATGATATCCGGATGAAATCAAGCCGGTTTCAGGCTCGGGGGTGGACTTTGTTATAGAACTCCCTGAGCCGCTCCACCGTCAGGTGGGTGTAAATCTGCGTGGTGGTAATTCTTTCATGCCCCAGAAATTCCTGCACACTGCGCAGGTCGGCTCCCCTGTCCAGCATGTGCGTGGCAAAACTGTGCCGGAAGGTATGCGGGGTAATCTTCCTGCCGATGCCCGCCTTCTTCCCATACTTGTCCACCAGCCGTTCCACGCTCCTGTCGCTCAGCGGCCTGCCGTACTTGTTCAGAAATACCGTCTCCGCATTTTTACGCGGCCTTTTTTCAAGGTACTCTATCAGCGCCGCCATGGCAGGCCTGCCCACGGGCACAATCCTTTCTTTTTTTCCTTTGCCTTCGACCTTTACGGTATCTCCGGGAATATTCAGGTTTTTCATCGCAAGCGAGGTCAACTCGCCCACCCTTATGCCCGTGGCATACAACAATTCCAGTAACGCCCTGTCCCTGCATGCCTGCCAACTGCGGTTATCAGGAGTTTCTATCAGTTTTTTCATCTCGTCTTCCGTGAGAAACTCCGGCAGGCGTTCCGGCACTCTGGGACCGCGCAGAAGAAGCGCGGGATTTGCCTTGATGAGTTTGCGCGCGGACAGGAACCTGAAAAACGCCTTTAAACTCGCCACCTTGCGGGCAACGGTTTTTTCCGTGTAGTTTTTATTTTCTTTCAGAAACGAAAGGAACCCGAGAAACACCGGGTACTCAACCTGTGCGAAAGAAGTGATTTTTTTCTGTTTCAGAAAATCTGTAAACTGCTTCAGGTCGGTCTCGTACGCCCGCGTCGTGTTCGGGGAAAACTCTTTCTGGTGTTCAAGATATTCAAGGAAACTTTTCAACGCCTGTTTCATGCTGTCGGCTATCAATCTATACTACCCTTTGTGGAAGGCAGTTGTTCTCCCTCCACTTTAAACGCTTCCTTCAGGGCGAGCGCAAGGGACTTGAATACCGCTTCGTTGATGTGGTGCAGGTTCTCCCCGCAGGCAAGGTTGATGTGCAGGGTTATTCCGGAGTGCGTCGCAAACCCGCGCAGGAACTCCTTCGCATCCTCGGTCTCGAAACTGCCTTCCCTGCCCCTGACAAAAGGTACGTTGAATACCAGCAGGGGCCTGCCGGATATGTCGAGAGACGTGTTGACAAGAGTTTCGTCCATGGGAGCGGAAGCAAACCCGAACCGCCTAATGCCTTTTTTGTCGCCGAGCGCCTTTTTGACCGCCTGCCCCAGGCAGATGCCGGTATCCTCAACCAGGTGATGAGTATCCACCTGAATGTCCCCCTTTGCCCTTATCTTCAGGTCAATGGAAGAAAACCTTGTCAGCAGGTCCAGCATGTGGTCGAGAAACCCCACGCCCGTAACTATACTGCCGCATCCCTTCCCGTCAATGTTAACCTCGACGGATATGTCCGTCTCGCTGGTTTTGCGCTCTATCTTCGCTTTTCTTTCCATG
>CAYPTS010000129.1:0-1721 GCA_964413825.1 uncultured bacterium | reverse complement strand
AAACTGGTATCCTTTTGCCATGGACTGCCTTCCGTCCTTAATCAGAAATTATTGCCCGTTACAAAAAGATTGCCGCAGAAAACAGTATGTGGTATAATCAGTATGATGAAGACGATAAGATGCGCGGTTGCGGTTTTTCTTCTCTTTGTTTTTCTGCCGGCATATGCTTCCGTTGACTATTCAATAATACTCAAGAGGAATATATTTGCCGAGCCGCCTCCGCCTCCCAAGCCGGAACCTCCGGAAAAAACTCCTATCATGAAACCGCTTCCGCCTCCTGCGTTGACTTCCCTAATTGACCTTAAGGGCATCATATATTTTCCCCATGGAGGTTCTTTTGCCGTTATGACAATCAAGAAAAGCAATGAGGAGGTTATATATAAGGAAGGTGATATTATTGCGAATGCCGAGATAGCGAAGGTAAGCGAGAACGAGGTCGTTTTTGTTTATAACGGCAAAGAGGAACGTATTGAGCTGAAAAAAGATACGGCGCAAGGTTTTACCGAGGTTATGCCCGGCGTCAGTGCGAAGGTGGACGTACCTTCCGATGGTGAAAAAGGCAAAATTATCAACCCGACCGCCGCGAAACTGCCGAAATTCGAAGAGCCGGTCACGGTTAATTTCGACAAGACGATGGCTGAGCTGAGAAACGACAGGAATCTTATGAAAAATCTTAACGTTGCTCCTAATCTACAGGACGGCAAAATAGACGGTTTCAAGATAAACAACATTCCGGCAGGGAGTCTGCCATACCAGTACGGACTGCGGGACGGCGACGTCCTGCGTAGTGTAAACGGTACCTTTATTGACAGCATGGCTAAAGGTTTTTCCGTTTATAATCAGATAATTAGAGACGGTACGAGTTTGGTTACCGTTGAGGTTTTGAGAAACAATGCTCCGGTTGTCCTGACGTTTAAACTCCGGTAACCCTTTCTTTTTTATTCTCCTATGAAAGAAGCAATGCTGTGGGAACCCGCAGGGGATAATAGCGCAGGATGTTTTCTGTGCAACCATTTCTGTACAATCAAAAACGGCAAAACCGGTTTGTGCAGGGTGAGGGTTAACAAGGATGGCAAATTATTCTCCCTCGTTTACGGCAGTCTGGTTGCAGAAAATTCCGACCCCATCGAAAAAAAACCTTTTTTTCATTTTCTTCCGGGCTCGCTTTCCTATTCGATTGCGTCCGCCGGCTGTAATTTTTCCTGTCAGTTCTGCCAGAACTACCAGATATCGCAGTTCCCCGAAGAAGGTTTTTTAAACGTGAAAACAACTCCACCTGAAGAAATTGTCGAATCGGCCGTTTCCAACGGATGCCTCTCAATATCTTACACCTATACCGAGCCCACGATATTTTTCGAGTTTGCGCTCGACACTTCAAAAATAGCAAAGGCAAAGGGTCTGAAAAACGCTTTTGTCACCAACGGATACATGAGCAGGGAAGCGTTAAAAATCATTTTCCCGTACCTCGATGCGGCAAATGTCGACCTGAAAGGCGATGAGAAATTCTACAGGAAACTCTGCGGGGCAAGGCAGGCGCCGGTGGTGGAAAACATCGCGTTGATGCGGGAACTGGGCATATGGGTGGAGGTTACAACACTGCTGATACCCGGAGAAAACGATTCCGAACAACAGGTAAGGGACATTGCGAAAATCATAAAGGGCATCGACCCTGCAATCCCCTGGCACATAAGCAGGTTTTTCCCCGTGTACAAGATGAACGG
>CAYPTS010000128.1:0-1728 GCA_964413825.1 uncultured bacterium | reverse complement strand
CGACGAATGCCACCAGCACGGAAAGCAGAAGTCCCGCAATAAATGCCCGCCTGGTAATAAATTTATCCACTGTTGCCTCCTTTTAGACTTTGTTCCACGGCATATGCAACCTCTATGATTTTCTCTTCCCTGAAAAGCGGCGCTATAACCTGCAGGCCCACAGGCAGTCCCGAAACAAAACCGACAGGCAGGGTCATGGCGGGCAGGCCGGCAAGGTTTATGTTGGCGGTAAAAATATCCGAAAGGTACATTTTCAGAGGGTCCTCTTTTTTCTCCCCGAGTTTAAACGGCAGTTCGGGCGTGGTCGGCGTAACAATAACATCCACCTGTTTGAATGCGTCGGTAAAATCCTTCCTTATCAGGGAGCGCACCTTCTGCGCCTTTATGTAGTATGCATCGTAATAGCCGGAGGACAGAACGTACGCACCCATTATTATCCTCCTTTTCACTTCGCCGCCGAACGCCTCTCCCCGGGTATTTGCGTACATTTCATGAAGATTTTTGTATTTTGGGCTCCGGTAGCCGTATTTCACCCCGTCGAACCTCGCCAGGTTGGAACTTGCTTCGGCAGTGGCAATTACGTAATAGACGGCTATGCCGTATTGGGTATGGGGCAGGGAAATTGTTTTTATCTCCGCGCCGAGTTCTTCGATTTTTTTAATCGCCCCTGAAACCTTGTCTCTCACGCCGCTGTCTATTCCCGAAGCGAAATATTCTTCAGGGACTCCCACCTTCAATCCTTTAATCTCCCCTTTTAAACAGCAGGTGTAATCGGGAGTATGGATATCCACGGAAGTGGAATCTTTCTCATCCCTGCCCGCAATGACATCCATCATGATGCAGGCGTCTTTTACGTCCCTGGTGACAGGCCCTATCTGGTCCAGGGAGGAAGCGAAAGCAATAAGCCCGTATCTTGAAACCCTTCCGTAGGTAGGCTTCAGCCCCACCGTCCCGCAGAACGCCGCCGGCTGTCTTATCGAGCCTCCGGTATCCGAGCCGAGCGCGCCGAAGCAAAGTCTCGCTCCTACAGCCGCGGCAGAACCGCCCGAAGAGCCGCCCGGTACGCACCGTGCGTCAAAAGGGTTTTTCGTGGGTCCGAACGCGGAACTCTCCGTGGAAGAGCCGAAGGCAAACTCATCCATATTGGTCTTGCCTATGACAATTGCCCCTGCTTTTTTCATCCTTTCAATCACGGTCGCATCATAGGGGGGATAAAAATTTTCAAGCATCTTCGAGGCGCATGTGGCGGGCATTCCTTTTACGCAGATGTTGTCTTTGACCGCTACGGGGACGCCTTCAAGCGCCCCAAGGGGTTCACCTTGTGCTATTTTTCCATCAACTTTTTCCGCATCCCGGACAGCATCGGGGTTTATGTGAAGGTAGGAGTGCAGGTCTCCGTCTTTTTTCTCAATTTCCGAAAGCAGATTTTTTACAACTTCAACGCAGGATACTTCTTTACGCTCGAGGCGTTCCTTCAATTCCCACATCGACCGCTTAAGTATATCCATTATATTGTTGCATCTCCCTCACCTTGAGCCTGTCCCCCCAGGGGAGAGGGAAAGGGCGAGGGGCGGCATTATTTGAGATATTTCCGCGGGTCGGCGATTTTGCCCTCAATACTGCTGGCGGCAACCGTTGCGGGAGAAGCAAGGTATATGAAAGCGTTCTGGTTGCCCATCCGCCCCTTGAAATTCCTGTTTGCCGTGGATATGACGTTTTCACCGTCGG
>CAYPTS010000127.1:278-1839 GCA_964413825.1 uncultured bacterium | reverse complement strand
GTCACTTGGGATGAAACCCGGCTTATGGATGAGCATAGGTTCAGCTACGGAGGATGCAAAAGTTTATCAGGACCATCCGGAATGGTTTGTGATTGACAGGAACGGAAAAACCGGAAATCTGCATACCACATGGGAAGCCCATGATTTTTTCACAAGCTGCTTCGGTACCGAATGGTTCGGCTATATCAAGTCGGTTATTGTTGATCTGGTCAGGAAACACGGACTTGCATATGCAAAGCTTGATTTTTCGGTTGCAACCAGCGCTTACATTAATGATCCAAAAGTATCAGGATGTTATGCAACAAATCATCCATATCACAGGGACCATGAAGAATCATTTATTGTGATATACCAGAATGTTCTGAAGCTTTTTGATGAGCTTCACGCCGAAGCTCCCGACCTGTTTATCGATTGTACCTTTGAAACAGCAGGAAAGCTTCAGCTTCAGGATTATGCCTTTGCCAGACATGCAGAAGGCAACTGGCTCTCGAATATTGAAAATCCTTTTCCAACGGGAGCCCTCAGAATGAGACAAATGGCATGGTGGAGATCACCAGCTCTCCCCGCCGGCTCACTTGTTATTGGGAATTTGCCTCTTGACAGCAAAAACTTTGAGGTGGATCTTAAATCGCTCATCGGCACTCTTCCTATAGTGCTTGGAGATCCAAGGAAGCTTACTCCGGAGAAACGGGCGTCGATAAAGAAATGGGCCGGCTGGATGGTCAGAATGCAGGAAAAATATGATTATATGTCTTTCAGACAGGATCTTTCCGGTTTTGGAGAGCCGCGCGAAGGATCATGGGATGGCTGGTCAAGGATCAATACTGACAGCCAGAAAGGAGGAATAATAGGCGTCTTCAGGCATGGGTCAAACGAAACATCAAGAATCGTTTGTGTTGAAAGACTTGATCCTAAGGCTCGCTATTCAGTATTGCTGGCTCCTGAAGGAAAAGAGATCGCTTTATTAACCGGAAGTCAGCTGGCAACCCAGGGATTCAGAGTTGAGCTATCTGAAAAATATGATGGCGATGTATTTGAAATCAGGCTAAAGCAATAACTCTCCAAAAACAAAAATCGTTTAGTTTGAATCATGCTAAGAATAATATTTAACACAATTTTTATCCTTTCAGCCTGCAATTTGATGACCGGGCAGACCACATCCCAATCATTTGAATACAGGTCCATTGACAAAAGGTTCGTTCATCTTCCGGTTAAAACAGGAGCTGCCAAAACCTGGATGATTGTCAATATTGATGAGAAAATGCAGCATGAATTTGAAATAGAACTTGCGCCTGCAGAACCGGATTTCTTTGTCACTCTTGAAGTTGGTAAATGGAAAGGTAAACGGTTGAATCTCACCGCCGAGACTGTTGCTTTTGGTTCTGAATGGAAATCACGCATCAGATTGTCGGATGAAATGTCGGATGAAGATCTTGTATATAGAGAAGAATACCGGCCACAATTCCATTTCTCACCACGGCGGGGCTGGACCAATGATCCAAATGGACTGGTTTATTACAAAGGTATTTACCACCTGTTCTTTCAGCATAACCCCTATGGC
>CAYPTS010000127.1:0-268 GCA_964413825.1 uncultured bacterium | reverse complement strand
GGCACAAGCTGGGGCAACATGACATGGGGCCATGCTGTGAGCAATGACCTACTGCACTGGACCGAAAGACCCGATGCAGTGCTTCCTGATAAAAACGGCGTAGTATTTTCAGGATCAGCTGTTGTTGACTGGAAAAACACTTCCGGCCTGCAAAAGAAACCTGTAAGGGATAATTCAGGCAATATTGAAAATCCTCCCCTCGTAGCTTTTTATACCTCAACAGGAGCAAACCGGGGAAAAGGCCATTCCGCACAGTCAATGGTTTACT
>CAYPTS010000126.1:0-1897 GCA_964413825.1 uncultured bacterium | reverse complement strand
AGAGCGGCGGTAATAGGTTGCGGAAAATTTGCGGAAGGACAGCACCTGCCGAACTGCGAGTGGTCGGACAGGGTAGAACTTTACCACTGTTCCTCGCGCAGTGAAAAGGGGAGAAAGACCGCGGAACGTTTCGGAGCAAAGAAAGTTACAGCGGATTACAAAGACATACTGAATGACCCCGGGGTAGACATGGTTATCTTGAGCGTACCGCACGACCAGCACATGTTCTACATAAGGGAAACCATAAACGCCGGAAAGCACGTCTTGTGCGAAAAACCCATGACCATGACGATGGAAGAGGCCTACGAGGTCGTAAAACTCGTGAAAAACAAAGGCGTAAAACTGTGCGTGGACTACAACCGCAGGTGCAGTCCGTCAATGCTTGACATGAAAAAACACTATTTATCCCACCGGGCAAAACCCGAAGGAAAACCGAGAGTGTATACGCAGGAGATGAACAGGCGCATGTGGGCTGAAGAAGACAAGACGATGCTTCTCATACGGGTAAACGACGAAAGCCTTACCTACAGCGGGGTGCACATTGACTGGAAGGAGGGCGGCGGGCTCATCATAGGCGAGGGATGCCACTGGCTGGACCTGATGACCTGCCTGCTCGAGGAACGTCCCGTAAGGATTACGGGAACCGGCAGTACGCGCATGAATTATGTAATTACCGTGGAGTTTGAAAAAGGTTCGCTCGGATGCCTGTTTTTCTCCGCCTGCGGGACATTTGAGTACCCCAAGGAACTCATAGAGATACAGCACCGTGGAAAGATATTCCGCAGTGAGTGTTTTGTGGAAAACCAGTACTTCGGGCTCGGCGGGCGGACGGTAACAACGTTCCCTCTCCAGCAGGATTTACAGCCGGACCACGGAAAGGAAGGCGGTCTGTCCGGATACCTGAAAAAAATAGACGCCGCCGGCAGAGAATACGCCGAGACCGGCAATTTCAAGTATGTTTTTCCGGACAAGGGGCACAGGGGACTCCTCGACGCCTTTGCGGAGGCGATAGAAAAAGACCTTCCTTCTCCCTGCGACGAGATTGCGGGGATGCGGGCGACGTACCTTTGCCTGAGGGCGATGGAATCCATACGCACAGGAATATCAATGCCGGTAAACATCGAAGACTGGGACATGTACGTCCACGTTTAACAGCGTGAAGTCAAATCGCTTTGGCCGGCTTCTTCCCTGTCAGATTGGAGGGATACCTGTACCAATCCATCTCCTTCTTGCCGTAAGACGCCCAGGGGAATTTCGCCAGCGCATTCTCAAACGCTTCCGTAATATTTTTCCCCTTCGCCGGCTGTTTCAGAACAGGCTTCAGCGGCGGAATGTGCCCGGGGCCGTCCAGCAGGTTCACAGTCACAGGACCTTTGAGTACATAGGGCTTTATCTTCCGCCTGTTTTCAATCCCCCTGCGCACGCCTTCCTCTATTATCTCCCGAGCCCTTTCGGGAAGAACCGACCGGCAGCAGTTGGGCCCGTAACTGTGCTTGACCACGCCCGTAACAATCGCAGGATTTTTTTCCTTCACTTCTCCGGTGATTACCTGGTCGCCGCTGACGAAGACTGCGGGGATGCCCAGGTCGCCGGCAAGCGCCATCGCCATTGACGCCTCGCTCAAGTATATCTTGCCGCCGTTGACCGTCCATTTACTGTGCGGGCATACGGCGCCAAGTTCCCCGGCCATGG
Source organism: uncultured bacterium (assembly GCA_964413825.1). Taxonomy (GTDB): domain Bacteria; phylum Ratteibacteria; class UBA8468; order B48-G9; family JAFGKM01; genus JAFGKM01. Next base: position 205 of record CAYPTS010000126.1, on the reverse strand, counting down.
CATGCTGTCCCACCATTACCACGGCATCCCAGCCCTGTTTCAGTTCCGTGAGCCACTCGGGAAAGTGCGAGCCCCTGCCGTGGATGATTTCACAGCCGCTTTCAAGTTCTTCGAAGATTATGTTGTATCCGGAACCGTGGCTGTCGTTGATATAAATGGTTTTCGCACCTGCCTTCTTTGCGCCCCTGACCGCCGCGCTCACCTC
>CAYPTS010000125.1:0-1936 GCA_964413825.1 uncultured bacterium | reverse complement strand
GAAGTTGTTCTGGTTGTTATACGGATCGTACCAGGCCCACTCGGGGTGCCCGGCATAGCGCGGGTCGGCGACGCCGGCCCAGCGGCTGGCCAGGGCCGGGTGATTGCCGGCGACGCCGGTATCCATGTTGGCCACCAGGACGCCTTGGCCCGTGTAGCCCAGGGCCCAGGCTTCCGGGGCGCGGACGGCCACGACGCCCGGCTCGGGCGCGTCGAGGCCGCCCGAGTCGGGGGCGGTGGCCACCGGCTCGATCAGCTCGACCTCGTAGTTGTAGTAGATCGTGCCGACGTCCGGGTGCTTGAGAAGCTGCTCAATCTCCGCCTTCGGGCCGTCGACGCGGATGACGTTGGCAATCCAGAACGCCTCGACGTACTCGAGACGCCCTTCCTCGACCAGCCGGTTCAGGTGGTCCAGCAACGGACCCTGCGTCCGCTCTGCGGTGGCCAGCAGGGACCGCACGATCACCTCGTGCCGGCGCTGCATGGTGGCCCGCTCGGCATCCAGCACGCCAACGAGTCCGTCCATGTCCACCTGGGCCTTGAGAAACACGAGCACCGAAACCGTCTCGCCCGCATCCCGCGTTTCGAGGATCGCCGCCAGGCCCCCATCCAGGACGCCGGCGGTCGCGGGCACGGCCAGCAGGCAGCCCGCCAGTCCCCACAGTACCCAATGCTTGCTCATCACCTTTCTCCTTACCACGTGTGAAACGAAACAGGAATGAGACCAACCCAGCGCGAGCGGCCGGCCGGCGAAAGGAAGGTGGCGAAGTGCGTGCCTCCCGCACGTTTGCCGCGATAGCTGTCACGCCACCAGCGCGTGCTTCTTCTCCTCCCACACTCCGGTCGGCGGCGAGATGCCGCTCCGCCGCCCGGGGGACCATCGCCAGTCCGTCGCTCACCGATTTCATCGTAGCAACGGGCGGGCACGGCCGCAAGGCAACTTGTCGTCATCGCGCGGCGCTTCACTCCTGACGACGCGGGGCGTACACACCGACCCTGGGTGGCGTCCGGCAGCTACCAATCGCGCAACGCGACCGAAGGCGGTGCGGCCCGGCCTGGGGGTCGGGCGCGCGGCGGCGCTCGCGTTCGCGGTGTCGCTGACGATCCAGCTGGAGTGGGTCCCGGGGCCCATGTCACCCCCATTTCCGACTTCGCCGTCGGCGACTGCCTCGCGGTGCGCCCGCTCGCGACCGGGTGGCTCGGAGCGCCCCGGGGGGGCCGGTGCGTCGAACGCCGGGGTATCCGGCGTCTGCGGTGGCGGCTATGGGGTCTTTGGCAGCAGTCCCAACGCCGCTGGCATTGTGCCGGCTGTCCCGGTGCTGGCGAGCGGCAGCGCGGCGGGCCTGGTCGGCGCGCGCGTGCACCCGGCGTCTCCGCCGAACCGCCGTGAGCGACGACCGGGGGCTGGGAATCGGGCGGGGGGTGCCAAAAGAAAGCGCCCGCCGGGGTGCGGCGGGCGCGGGTGTATCAGTAAACAGGGGTGAAGACGGGCGGCGGATTGCTCCGCCACGCAGGCGACCCGGAGGCCGCCCCAAGGGGTGCTGACGAAACGCGCGGATCGGTTTCCCGACCGCGGTCTAGGTAATCCTCTAGAAAGGAGGTGATCCAGCCGCAGGTTCCCCTACGGCTACCTTGTTACGACTTAGTCCCAGTCACCAGGCTTTCCGTCGGCACCGCAGAGATGCGGCGACTTCGGGAACTCCCAGCTTCCATGACTTGACGGGCGGTGTGTACAAGGCTCAGGAACATATTCACCGCGTCATGGCTGATACGCGATTACTAGCGATTCCAACTTCATGAGGTCGGGTTGCAGACCTCAATCCGAACTGGGGAGCGTTTTCTGCGATTTGCTCTACCTTGCGGCTTTGCTTCGCTCTGTACGCCCCATTGTAGCACGTGTGAAACCCTGGGCATAAAGGCCATGATGACTTGACGTC
>CAYPTS010000124.1:0-2166 GCA_964413825.1 uncultured bacterium | reverse complement strand
TCGAAAAAAAGCACTTGACACAAATTTACCATTGTGTAAGTTCCCGCAGTATCATTTTATTTTTTCTGTCCTGCCATGCAGCACAGGGCCCAAAAACAAATTCCAAGCCCTATGAAAAGGAAAATCCACAGTACGATATCCCTGTTCATAAGCGGCATACGGTCAAACAGCGTCCACATGCTCCTGAATATAAACACGCTGCCGATTATCAAGAAAAGTTCAGCCAGAATCAGTTTTTTGTTTTTCATTTTTTATTAAATCTATTTATCTTTCCAGTTCCACCATTTCAGTTTTTCGGAGTCGTGTTTTTCATTTTCGGCAAAATACACCGCTTCGCGAAAAACATACAAAAGACACCTGTCCTGTACTTTGCCTTCAAAACGGTTGGACATTTCATACAACTTTTCCGGATCATTGCCTTTTAAATCCGCCACCGTTCGAATGCCGATATTACGCAAATCTCCGGCAATGCTTTTGCCAACGCCGGGGATGGTTTGTAGGTCGTTGGCATTTTTAAGAGTTTTCATATCTTAAAGTTTTTCATTTCCAATGCAAATTGTCTTGCGACCTCATAATTACTGTATCAAGCACGGACGACATAGCTTGTGCGATTTTATCCGTATTGCCATGGTGTACCGACCGGCATACAATGATTTTTTTCATAACACCCCCTTATCCTCTGCTTCCCTCGAGATTGCAATCCAACAGCTGAAACAGCCACGGCAACCTGCCAAATACTTCGGGCGAGGTTAGACCGGCGCTAAAAGATTTTGCCGGGGTTAAGGATATTATTCGGGTCAACCAGTTTCTTTATATCCTTCATCAGGCACAGGGCAGGTTCGTCCGTGAATAAAGAGATATACTCCTTCTTTGCCAGTCCTATGCCGTGCTCGCCGGAAACCTTCCCGCCTCTCTTTTTTGCATCCAGGTGAATCTCCTTCCTTACTTCCGGATATATCTTCTCCCAGCCGGAGAGTTCATTCCTTTCCCTGTCCACTTTCATCAGGTGGGTATGCAGATTTCCGTCCGCGGCATGCCCGTAAGTTGGAAGCCACATATTGTGTTTTTCGGAAATCTCCTCTATGCTGTGCAGATGCCCTTCCATTTCACTTCTGGGAAGGACCACATCAAGTATCTCTATTGTACGGGATTTAAGCGCCTCGTAGACAACGCTTCTTATCGCAAGGATTTCATCCTGCTTGTCCTGCTGTTGGGCGACAAGGACGTCTGCGGCGTTATGCTCAAGGGCGATTTCGGAGATTTTCTCGCTCATGGAAAGCAGTTCGTCTTCCTGCCCTTCAAGTATTATCATCAGGAAAAAACCGCCCTGCGCCGCAGGCCAGTGTTTTCCGGTATGGCCTTCGGCAACCGTCACGATTTCCCGGCTGATGAACTCAACCGCCAGCGGAAGTATCCCGGAACAGAGCATGCGGGGAACGGTCCTGAAGACGTCAAATATGTTGACGTAGGGGATGACAAGAGTCAGCATTGAGGCAGGTGCGGGCATTATGCTCAAGGTTGCGCTTGTAATGACCCCCAGCGTCCCTTCGGAACCCGCCATGAGGTGCATGAGATTGTACCCGGAGCTGTCCTTGAGTATCCTTCCGCCAAGTCTCGTTATACTTCCATCGGGAAGAACCACTTCCATGCCCCTCAAGAAATTTCTTATCGTCCCGTACTTTACGGCCCTGGCGCCGCCGGCATTGGTAGCAATCACTCCCCCGACCGTAGCGCTCTCCTCGCCCGGGTGCGGAGGAAAGAACATCTTATGTCCCTTTATGGCCGCATAAAACTCCCTCAACGCAACCCCGGCTTCCATCTCCGCCATGAGGTTGCCGGTATCAATCTCAACTATGCGGTTCATCTTCTCCATGCTCAAAACCAAGCCCCCGAACGATGGCACACACCCGCCGCAAAGTCCGGTACCGCCGCCACGGGCGACAATCGGAAAAGACTCCCTGTTGGCAATCTTCAATATTTCCGAAACCTGCTCGCTCGTCTCCGGCCTGACCGCCACCTCCGGATAGTTGCGCAGGGACGGCAGAGCAAATTCGTCGTGGCTGTAGTCCTCCATCTGTTCCCTCTCCGCCACAACGTTCTTCTCACCGGCTATCTTCCTTATCTCATCTATAACCCCCGGCATCATTTTCTTATACATTTTTTCTC
>CAYPTS010000123.1:0-2234 GCA_964413825.1 uncultured bacterium | reverse complement strand
AATTGAAACATTTGAAGATTATACTGGCCCCAGACGGTCATTGTCACTATCCATGTCTGAGAAGACGTGGCCCAATTGAAACGGGTCGATTGCATTGATCGCGTCCGGAGCATGGACTATCCATGTCTGAAGAGACGTGGCCCAATTGAAACTCAAAGCCTGATCCATCAAAGTAGAACGTGTGCGGCGACCTATCCATGTCTGAAAAGACGTGGCCCAATTGAAACATAATACTTATTGGCATACCACTCGGGTTGCCACGCTTCTATCCATGTCTGCGAAGACGTGGCCCAATTGAAACTCATTCGGAAGGGTCATGGGGGTCATGACATCTCTATCTATCCATGTCTGAAAGGACGTGGCCCAATTGAAACTCGTAGTCGTTTCCATCATCGTACCACATAAGCGCCTCTATCCATCTGAAGAGACGTGGCCCAATTGAAACTGGGCTCGCCCTTGTGCTCGTATCGGACGATGAGACTATCCATGTCTAAAAATATGTAGGAGCAGATTCTTCAGTTAGATTAAATGCATAAATTATATAAATATCTTTTATATTTTATAAACGAACGACCCGTTATCTACTATAGCAGAGATAAAGAGCATACGTATTCGATAGGGATTCTGATCAGCTTGGCCTGGCTCTAATTTCATGCAGCAGCGCCTCAGGTGCCTTATCGCTCGCGGCTTGGGTGCGCTCCTGTTTCTTCATTTCTGATAATTCACAGCATCTCAAGTGAGATAGAACCGATAAATTTATACAGAGATAAAATATAGTCAAATTATCAATATGGCAGATAGCGAAAAGTTTGCGATTCTTCTGAAAGGAGTAGATGCCTGGAATAATTGGAGGGCGCGGAGTGGAGACGATCCAGATGAACATGAAGAAAAAATAGATCTGACATGTATCAATATAATGAGAGCAAATCTCGAAGACGCGAACTTGAGTAGTGTCAACCTAAATGGCTCAAACCTCTTTGGGGTGAATCTTGCAGGTGCAAATCTTGAGGGTGCTGACTTAAGTGATGCGGATCTCAAAGAATCTAACTTAAGTGGTGCTAATATCCAGGAAGCAGATCTAAACGGATCGGATCTTCGTAGAGCGACTCTTAGGAAGGCTAAAATCAGTAATACAATCCTAAATAAGTCTAATCTTGAAAAAGCAAACCTAAGCGAAGCATATATGAGTGAATCTTGCATGATGGAGGTTAAATTATATGGAGCAAATCTCAGCAAGGCGATTCTTAATGATGTTATCTTAAGTGAATCAAATCTCGAAGGAGCAAATCTAAGCGGATCGGATCTTTGCAGGGCAAATCTAAGAAAGGCTGAACTGAACAACGCAGAGCTTATTGAGACAAACTTGGAGAGAGCTGATCTAAGCGATGCATATCTCAATAATGCTAACCTCAATGGAGCTAAGCTTGAAAAGACCGATCTGAGTAATGCACGCCTCTATAGAGTGAACTTTAGGGATGCTATTCTTACCAGTGCATGCTTAAATGGAGCAATTCTCAAGGAATCGGATCTAAGTGGTGCAAAGCTTCTTAATGCAAGTTTAATTAATGCAGACCTAATTGGGGCTAACTTGAGAAAAGCAAATTTAAAAGGGGCTAAGCTTTTCGGGGCGAACCTTAAGGGAACTGATTTCAGCGATACAAACCTTAATGGGACACAGTTTGTTAACGCTGATCTGGAAGATGCGAATTTCAAAGAAGCTACCCTAGTAGAAACGAATTTTGAAGGAGCAAATATAACAGGCTGCAAGATCTATGGTATTTCTGCATGGGATCTAAAACTGAAGGATGCAAAACAAGAAGGATTGATAATCACTCCCCTCGAAAGATCCACGATTACCGTTGACAATATTGAGGTAGCTCAGTTTGTATATTTATTGCTGAGTCATGAAAAAATCCGTGATGTCATTAACTCCGTCACAAAGAGGGGGGTCCTTATTTTAGGGCGTTTCGAAGGTAATGGCCTGGAGATTTTGCAGTCAATTGCTTCAGAATTGCGATCAAAGAAATATCTACCTATTATTTTTAATTTCAATAAGCCTGATGCGAGGGACTATACTGAAACTATCAAAATATTAGTTGGATTATCTAGATTTGTCGTTGTTGATATCAGTGGGCCATCTGTGCCACAGGAACTATATGCTACGGTTCCTTTTTTCGATATCCCATTTGTACCAATTATTGATGAAAGCAGAAAACCTTATTCGATGTATCTTG
>CAYPTS010000122.1:0-2279 GCA_964413825.1 uncultured bacterium | reverse complement strand
TGAATCCGGAGGTGCGGCTTCAGGAATACATTGGCATTTTTCAGAGGGTCAAGAACTTGGTGTATCAAATAAAAGGACAGGGAAATGGCAGAAAACAGGGGTTGGATAAAATTGCACAGAAAAATACAGGATAACCAGTTGTGGACAGCCGAGCCATTCAGCAAGGGGCAGGCGTGGGTCGATTTGCTGCTCATGGCCAACCACGAGGAAAAGCCGGTTGATATACGGGGGATATGGGTGACCGTAAAAGAAGGACAGATTGCCCGGGGAGAACGGACCCTTGCGGAAAGATGGCGGTGGTCACGGGACAAAGTGCGGCGCTTCCTTAGTTACTTGGAACGTGCCGGGCAGATAAGGCCGCAGAAAAACAATGTCATAACAATCATATCAATCTGTAATTGGAATAGATATCAAGCCAGCAATACCGCAAAACAGACCGCAAATAATACCACAAACCTGACCAAAATAAGAAGTATTGAGAAGAATAAAGAAGAAAAACTATATACCCCATTTGAAGAATGGGGGTTTGAGATTGTATGGAGTAAATACCCCAAAAAACTCGGCAAGGCCAAATCCCGCAGTATATTTAAAAAGACCGTTAAAAATTCAGCGGATTTTAATAATATCCTTCTTGCTGTTGAAAAGTTTATTTCTTACCACAAGGCCAAAAACACCGAACCGCAGTTCATTCCCCACGGCTCAACATGGTTTAAGCAATGGCGGGACTGGGTGGACTATAAAGAACCTGTTAAAAAGGCAAGTAATGTTGCTTAGGGAGGCAGACGATGACACCGGAACAGACGGAAAGACTTTTGGAGTATCGAGGGGATGACAGGATAATCACCTTTCAGGAAAAGCAGGCGGAACTTGAAAGAGAGAAAGAGGGCAAGCCGAAAATCTGCATCAAGTCGAATAAATTCCCAGAGTTCAATAGAGCCATAGGGTATTTCGCTCCCGGTGACCTGATACTTCTTACCGGCAGGCCAAAGTCGGGAAAGACACTCCTTGCGCAGACATTCACACTGGATTTCCAAAAAGATTGCGATGTCTCCAGCCTGTGGTTCGAGTACGAAGTTCAGCCCGAGATGTTTTTTGACAGTTTCCCGGAAAAAGCACTGCCTATCATAGGTTATCTTCCCCGGGAAATGCGCGCAGGCTCAACAAATTGGCTTGAGGAGCGCATAAAGGAAGCGCTGCTTAAAGATGAGATATTGAACGGCCAGCGGACATTGTATTGCGTCTTCATCGACCATATCCACTATGTGTTCGATATATTCAAGTCCCGCAACCCATCCATTGAGATAGGCCAGATTATCCGGCAGTTAAAAACCATTGCAATAGAAAACGACCTTCTTGTTTTTGTTATGGCTCATATGCGCAAAAGCGAACTGCCGGAGCCCAGCGCATACGACGGCAGGGACAGCAGTTTTCTGGTTGCGGAATGCGACAAGGCGCTGTGCTTGTGGCGTTTGCGGGACGAGCCTGATACGGGCGTTCTAAAACTGGAGGTTGACAGGCGAACCGGAGCGCTGGCGCGTAAGTTTAAACTCACCAAAACAAACGACGGGTATTTAAAAGAAATGGGCAAACTGGACGGGGGTGAATTATGAATGAGAAGAGCGATGTGCCGAGGGGATATGCGGAGAAGTGGAGGAAAAGAGAAGCGGAGTTTATTGCCGAGATGCGGAAAGCGGACCCGGAGTTTTGCCGCGAGGCCCGGATAGGCTATCTTGTCGACAGGATTTCAGAACACAAGATGCGTATTGATATGGGGCGTTTTGCATGGGAGCAGGACTTGAAAAACAAGACGCCTGTGATGGAGCAGATGGTCAAGTGGTATCTTTCCGCTATTCCTTATCATGAGAAGAAGTTGAGGCAGTACTACAATGAGTTTATTATGCTCATGCAGGGCAAGGAGTATAAAAACGGGGTTTCCCCGGAGATGGTTGAACTCGCCAGGCAGGTGCCCATAGAGAATTTTGCAGATGTGAACAAGGCAGGGTTTACAAACTGCATCAATCCCGAACACAGCGACGTCCATCCTTCAATGCTGGTAAAAAACAGGTTTGCATATTGTTTCGCCTGTCAGTTCTATTGCCGGGATGTTATAGATTTTGTAATGAAACTGGAAGACCTGACCTTTCCGGAGGCGGTCAGGTTTATCGTGGAAAGCGGCAGGGAATGAGGAATGGAAAAACGGCTGTTGAATGTGAGCGAGGCGGCGGAATATCTGGGGATTGAGGAAAAGACGCTCTATAACTGGGTGTCGCTTAGGAAAA
>CAYPTS010000121.1:0-2286 GCA_964413825.1 uncultured bacterium | reverse complement strand
AAGATCCTTTTCAATCCTTCTTTTCAGAAAAGTTACAGCTTCTTCAGGGAAACGTTTGTGGTTCTTCCTGTAAAATTCGAAGATTACTTCATCATAAAAGAGTCCTGGTTCCATGATCAGGTCAAGGGCATCTTTCATGCGGTCTTCTTCTTCATAAAAAGTCAACAGATCCTCAGGATTTTTGTGTTTGGTGATTGCTTCACAGGTTGAACCGACATCGCCTTTCAGGACTTTGATCTTACGGAGGATTGGAACCTCCGGGCAATGCTTCACAACTTCTTCAGAAACCTCATCCATATTCATATTGAGCTTATACGCCGCTTCCAGATAAATTTCTGCCACTCTGAAGTCACGCAAGGGTTCGAATCCGTCTGAGTCATCTTTGATCAGGTCTGTTACTTCCAGGTAACGGCCCTGCTCCGATAGTTGCAGGCAAAAAGACAAAAAATGATCTGCTTCTGACCTGCTGATAACCCTTAGTATGGCCTCCTTTTCATCAGAGGAAAGCTCAGGCTCCAGGAATTTAAATAACCGTGAGATTATTGTCTGAGGCATGCCTCCATCCGGTTTTACGAACAATTTCAGATTTTTCCGCTCATGATCTGAAAAGAAACGGTGATAAGATTCCTGTATAGTGGCGAATGTACTGTATGACATCTCATTCAGAGCCTGGTCTAGTTCTTTCAGGTAGCTGATTTTCAACTCAAAGGGCAGTTGTTTAACATAGGCAACAACGTATTCGCAAAATTCCTCAGATTCGAAATACTCATCCCCCTGATAACTGTCAATATAAAGATATCCATCATCAAATGCCGCATCGATACTTCTTATGATAAACAGGATCAATTCTCCGATCTCAACCGGCAATCTGGTATCAAGTCCTTTCAGTTTACTCAGTTGTGACATCAGTGCCTGCTCCATCCCTGAAGGATCATACAGCAAATCCTCATCCTCAAAGAGTTTTCTGATCTTCTTATCAGTCTTCCTGAATATCTCTTCTGCTTTTGAAGCTGTCTCCTCCCGGTTCTTAATCTCCGTTATAAAATTCTCAGGTGCGAATTTCATCACAAGCAAAATGAGGTCCTCCTTGGTGATGGATTGCAGGTATTTCTTAAGGAAATCCAGCGATTCAACAGCTGTGGGGCTATTCAGGGAATATGTTATTATATGATCAGTTCCTTCATCAACTATCAGCAGCAGTGCCGCAACTGTATGCTTGCATACACCGTCGTACGGGCAGCTGCAGATACTCTGAACGCCATCATTTTCAATATAAAACTCGATGGTGTATTCCTCTGTTCCCCTGACGGTAGCAATAACTGTATTATTGGCTGAGTTGTGCATCAGCTCCTCCACCATGCCCTCCTCGAAATATTCCTGGCCTCTGCGGAAGATCTTATAATCACTGCAGTCGCGCACATCCTCTTCGGCAAGACCCGAAAGGCATTCCAGTATTGACTTGGAAGTTGCTTCGAATAAGTATTCTCCAGGTGAAACTCTCATTTCTAATAAAATTTTAATGGTACTCAATGAAGGAGGCTATTTGAAAGAAGCCTCCTGAACTCAGTATTTTCCTAAGTATAACAGTATTTTCCGGAATATACAACATCAAAAGTTCACCGGACTTTCGCTGAACAAATTTAAGCATCAAACTAATAGCTGTTTAATCAATTAATTTCAAGGTAGTTAACGGAGCTGATTATTCCCATCCTGCCGGAAGAGTAATATATTGAGGAAAAACTTTCATTTCAACAAGTAATTTGCCATCATCACTTATTACCTCAACAGCCTTGCCTGACCAGTCAGTCGCCATAAGAGTACCTGGCTTTGTCTTTATCTCTTCAACGATCACATTGTGAGGCACCTCTGTGGTCCATGCAGCAATTTTGCCATTACCTTTTTCATCCCGGAAAGCAGAACAAAATCATTAGGGTTCTTTATTTCTATTCTTTGCAGAAAGGTGAAGTTTCCGAGTTGTTCGTTCAGTGTCTTAATTGCAGCATAGGCAGGTTTTGGGTCAAGGTCGGGAGTAACAGTCCCGAAATTATGTTCCCACTCATCCGGATCGGGACCATCGTTTTTCCAGTCATACCATATTGATAAGGGAATTCCGTACACCATGTTCGACAGCTGCATCCTTACAATATATGCAGCCTGCGTTTCCGGTGAAACGCCCCTGGTGGAAGTATTATAACCTCATTCTCCGCTTATTATTGGTATCGGGGATTTTCCCACGGGTGTGTATTTATTATTCAAATCATCAATCTTTTTGTAATCATCAACGGC
>CAYPTS010000120.1:0-2434 GCA_964413825.1 uncultured bacterium | reverse complement strand
CGTTTTTTGCGCGGCAATCTCAACCTTAATGTGAGATTGCGGAGCCTGTTCCGAGTCTGTCATTGAGATTGCTTCGTCATTTGAAGCATTCCTCGCAATGACAATCAGTATGTAATTTATGATTTTCCTGCCAATTCCCGGCAGGTAAGAAATTCCGCATTAAACTCTTTTTTCAAACCTGAAATGAATCTACTCAATTCTCCCAGCGCTTTTGCGCCGCAGTTTTTCACTATGAACGGGTCCGGGACAACCGTTCCCTCTCCGTAGTGGAACTTACCCGGCAGGGAAATGAACTCCCACGGGTGAAAATAGAAACAGAGAACCGGCGCCTTTTTCATGGAACGGACATACCCGACGAAATTCCCAGCCATCTTCAGCAGGACATCCGCACCCGCAGTCCGGAAGACAGGCCACTGGTCAAGGTCCCTGCCGAACGGGTCATTGCTCTTACGCGTTATATCCGCGAAACACGGTATCTCAAGGATACGCATCTTCCCCTCGTTCAACCAGTTCTTCCTGTCCGGATGGTAAGGCGCCAGACGTTTCCTGTAATAGAAAAGCGGGTACGTTGCATCCGCAAGGTATCCCAGACTCTCCAAGGCGTTAACCATTGCCGTACTTCCCCATAATCGCGGGGCACGGAAAGAGACCGGTTTCTTCCCGCATGCTTTTGCAACAATCTCCGTGGCTCTCTTGAGCCGCAGGGGAACCTCCTCGGGAAGAAGCGGCTTGACGCCCGGGATGGCAAAAAGTTCGTCGCCCACGGTCTCGTGGTAGAGCGAGTGACATCCGGCCTCATGCCCCGCACGTATCACCTCCCGGGTCTTCGCGGGAAAAAGTTGCGCCGACTCGCCGGTGAAGAAAAAAGTTACATTTACGCCCGAACGCTCAAAGAGATTCAAAAGACGCGGTATGCCCTTCTCCACCCCCTTGTAAAAAGGAGTCCAACTGCCCACGTCCGTCTCAACGTCAATCCCTATCACCACTTTCACTCTTTCCATCTTCACCCCCCGTTCATATGGCGATGAGGAAAGCAGTCCGGAGCACAATTAGCGGAAGGACAGCCCCAAAACTTGGGTTTGGGAAAGAGGGAAAACCACCCCGTTTTTGAGAGGGTGGAAGGGGCATCACATCCCCATGTCTTCTATGGGGTTTCCCCTTTCCCCAAACACTTAGTTTTGTCTGTCCTGGAACGTCGTGCTCGGACTGACTTACCTCAGAAGCCAACCTGTACTAAAGCGTCGTGCGAGAACTGACTTTCTTCATCAGCCACTTTTCAATATCCTTTCCCTTCTTAAAGAGAGCGAACGAGGTTAGGGAGACAAGGCGCGAACCCAACAATCTCCCCTGCCGTACATCCGCACATCCTACGGTTTCCAGTTCAAAAAAACACCCGTCGACATCCGAGTTGAATATGCTGTACGTATCCGCCGCCGAAAACGGCCCCTCCGGCTGGTCATTGTCCGCTATGTTGAAATACAATCCGTCTTCCGCAAAAGAAAGGTTCTGCCTTATACATACGAGTTTCCGCTCAAGGTCAAAAAAACCTATCGCCTGCGGGTTGGCCTGTTTTTTTATTCCTATCTGTCCCTTCTTTTTCCCGTCGGTGCGGTAGCCGAATCCCCTGTCATAATAGACTATTCTATCCCCCGGGTGTTCGTAAAAATCAAAATTGATTGCATCCTGCGGCGTATCCACGAGGCAGAATGAGAATGTGTTTTCATCCGCATCGAACTGCTCCAGCGTCCAGCATGCGATAAGCCCCTCATCAATGCTGACGCTATTCAGCACCTCAAATGAGTCCTCTGTAACGTACGTCAAGCATTCGCTTATACCGCACCCGGAAAGAAATTCCGGCATACGTCCGGCAGAAACACGCCTTTTCATTATCGCCTCAACCACCGCACCTGCACGATTCAGAAGATTGACTCTTTTCTCTATTACTGCGGAAACACCGTCATGAGACAGCACCTGAAACGGCTGATTGTTTATCCCTTCCTGAACGTACCAGTCATTGCCCCTGTAGTTGAACCCTAACTTCCCACCTTCGGGCGCAGGCCAGAAATTCCCGCCGCCGAAATTATTGAACGGCCTGTCCGGTTTTGCGGTATTTTCAAGGTCAATCCTGTGTACACTCATACCGTCGACCAAGGCAAATATCCTGCCTCCCATATCCGGCGCAATGCAAAACACGGAATTTCCGTCCCTTATCTCCAGCAGTGCTTCACCCTTGATTTCCCTCAACTTCTCATATTTCCCTTTTGCTAAATTCATCATCCCCCCTGCGCTCCTTGTCATTGCGAGCCGTCTTATGGCGCGGCAATCTCAACCTCCGTTGTCATTGCGAGCGAGCCTGCCCCGTTCTACGGGGCGTTTTTTGCGCGGCAATCCCAACCTCCGTTGTCATTGCGAGCCGTCTTATGGCGCGGCAATC
>CAYPTS010000119.1:0-2552 GCA_964413825.1 uncultured bacterium | reverse complement strand
ACGCCTGTCTATTTCAGCGACATCAGTGAAAGCATGAAAGCTTTTCTTGACCGTATCAGGCGCATTACCAGGCATGATAACGGAAAACAGGGAATTACCGATAAAAGCGCTCTCGGTATTTGCGTTGCCGGTGGCGGAGGCGGCGGAGCGCCTGCGTGTGCATTAAATCTGGAGAAAATATTAAACACCTGTGGTTTTAATGTGCTGGACATGGTTCCGGTCCGTCGACAAAATCTGGAGATGAAATTGATTACCCTTGAATCTACAGGGAAATGGCTGGCAACAGATGGAAGAAGAACATGTAAGATGGAAAAATAAGAACATGTTTCAAATTGAAAATATTTTGAAAGTGAAAATCATCTGAACGGAGGAGTTTATCAAAATGGAAAAGATACTGCATATAACAAGTGGGGATATATGCGGAGACAGTCTTGCAAAATCAGGCGTTGCAGGTGAAGTCTTCGTATGGCATGATATCCTTTATGACGGCCCACGCAAGCCCGGCTGGCCGGACGACACTATATTAAATGCCCGTGCAAAGTTCATTGAAGATGCCACCGGCAAAGGTCTTGACAAGGAGATTATCTTAAAGACTCTCCGGCATCAGTATGCCAGATTATCGGCGGCCGGAGAATATGAGAATATTGTATTATGGTTTGACGCCTGCCTTTTTGACCAGTCCATGCTCTGCCACATTTTAAACTGCCTGCATATGAAAGAAATCAAAAATGTCGAGCTTCTTTGTATTGATTCATTCCCGGGCATCGTCCCGTTCAACGGGCTCGGCCAGCTTCATCCTTCTCAATTTCTATCCGTATACCATAAGCGCCGGCCTGTGACTGAAGAACAATTTTTATTTGCCGAAAAGGTCGACAGGGCATTTGCACTGCAGGATATAGATGCCTTTCTCCGGCTATCTAATGAGACTGACGCACCTTTACCTTGGGTTCCTGCGGCTGTAGCCAGATGGATTAAAGAATATCCCGACGAGGCAACAGGACTGGGACAACTCGAGAAACTGGCACTTGAAGCAATCCGCGGCGGAAAACATACCTCCCGTGAAATATTTATCGCAGTTGCCGAAATGGATACGCATCCCCAATTCTGGGGAGATACGACCCTTTGGGCAAAGATAAACTCGCTGGCGCTCAAAAATCCGCCCCTTGTGGCTATAGACGGGCCTGAAACACTTTTGCCGCAATGGGAAACAAAAACAGATATTAATCTGTTTAGGATTACCGCTTTAAAAAATAACAATGTCAAATGGGGTCGGTTAATATAAAAAATGGAAAATAAACTGCCGTACGGAAAAGGGTTTGTGAAGGTTGAGGTGCCGGATAATGCCGTTATCTTTGAAGGTAAAAAACTTAAACTTCTTGATTCGCAGGCGGAAGCGGTCAGGAGGGCACTGGCAAATCCTGTCGGAAGCAAGACGCTTTCCGGGATGATAAGGGCAAAGGGGAAGGTTGACAGCGTCTCCATAGTCGTCTCCGACCATACCCGCGCGGTTCCAAATAAGATAATACTTCCCCCTGTGCTTGAAGAGATAATCGGGGCGGGGATTCCATCCGAACGGATAACCATTCTCATCGCTTCCGGCATGCACAGGCCGACCTCCCGGCAGGAAAAGACTGAACTGCTTGGAGAAGAAATCGCAGGCAGGTACCGCGTGGTTGACCACGATGCGCGCAATCCTGAAGGTCTTTTGAAACTGAATCTTAAAGGAAAGGAATTTCTGGTAAACAGGATGTACGCGGAAGCGGGTCTGAAGATTCTCACCGGCCTGATTGAGCCGCATTTCATGGCGGGGTTTTCGGGAGGAAGAAAGTCAATATGCCCGGGAATTGCAGGCATGGATACCATACAATACTTCCACAGCCCTGCATTTCTTGAGTCCCCTTACGCAAGCACTGGCATTCTGGAGAAGAATCCCTGCCATATCTTTTCATCCGAAATGGCGCATGCCGCAGGTGCGGACTTCATTATAAACGTAACGCTTGATAAAGAAAAAAGGATAACCGGTGTTTTTGCCGGCGATATTGTGAAGGCGCATGCCGCAGGTGTGGAGCATTGCAGGAAAGAGAGCCTGCTTTACGCGGAAAGGCCTTTTGACGTTGTGGTCACGACCAACGGAGGCTACCCCCTGGACAGGGACCTTTACCAGACCGTCAAGGGACTGGTATCTGCAGCGGATATCGTGGCAGAGGGCGGGGAGATAATCTGCGCCGCGGAGTGCGTTGACGGCATAGGGAGTGAAAACTTCCGGAAACTTTTGTTCGGTATGGAAAGTCTGGACGGGTTCATAAAGAAGATATCGGCGCCGGGTTTTTTTATCCCTGACCAGTGGGAAGTGGAGGAATTGATAAAAGTCATAAGAAAGGCAGGCGTAAAAATCTACAGCGGCGGGCTGACAGATGAAGAGATAAGAAAATCCCATATGACTCCGGTAAAGGATGTAGGCAAGGCAATAAGAGATTCCATTGCAAAATACGGAAAAAAGGCGTCCGTTGCGGTTATCCCGGGCGGTCCTTACACCATGGTAAAAATTAAGG
>CAYPTS010000118.1:0-2610 GCA_964413825.1 uncultured bacterium | reverse complement strand
AGTGCCGAGGGAGGGAGTCGAACCCTCACGAGGGAAACCCTCAACGGATTTTAAGTCCGTTGCGTCTGCCATTCCGCCACCCCGGCGTAAATATTCACCGAATATTTACAGAGCAATCGATAATCGAAATTTGAGTGATTCTTGATTGCTGTCCATTTTCAACTTTCAAGTTTCTTGCGGGATAATTATAGAAGAAAAGGGGATGATTTGCAAACAGAGCAGGAGATGCAGAGGTCAGGTCTTCAAACTGACGGCTTTTTCGTAGAAGGCAAGCATGTTTTCAAGAGGGACGTCAGCCTGGAAATTGTGGGTCGGAGCCAGTATGTAGCCCCCGTTTTTGCCCAGCACGTCTATGCGTTCTCTCACTTCTTCTTTTACTTCTTCAACCGTTCCGAGGGGCATTGTTTTCTGGACATCGACTCCTCCGTGGAAACAGATTTTCCCGCCGAATTCATCCTTGAGTTCCGCGGGTATCATTCCTGCCGCCCTTACCTGTACAGGGTTCAGTATGTCAAAGCCGGTTTCTATCAGGTCGGGTATGAGTTCCCTTATTGCTCCGCAGGAATGAAACATTGCTTTTACGCCGTATTCTTTGCATAGATGTACATACTGCTTAAGGTAAGGAAGGACAAATTCCCGTATCTGCGCAGGTGAAAGCAGAAGTCCTGTTTGTGTGCCGATGTCGTCGCCTATCAAGAGGATGTCTATCTTCCCTTTTGCCGCTTCAAAGATTTTCTTGTTGAGGCCAAGATAAAAAGCGCTTATTTTTTTGAACAGGGCATGCGTGAAATCGGGGTTGAGGGCTATGTCGAGCATTATCTGTTCCATCCCGCGCAGGTATATGCCCTGGTGAAGAACCGTAGTCCGGTTGGTTCTGTCGTCGCACAGTACGACGGCATATTTTTCATGCTCGCCGCACACGTTCACCATATCCGCGATGTTGAAATTGTCCGGGACAGGCCAGTCGAATTTCTCAATATCCCCGATGGATTGTGCATCCGCAAGCGGGTACCATGTAATCTCGTTGTAGGTTGCATTCCCCGCTTTTATTCCCTTGCGCCGGACCTTCCAGATGTCTTCCTTGCTGCCGTCGGGAAAAGTTCTCAGTGGCGTACCTGTGTATTCGGGAAAAACGTAGCGCATGTCAATCCCGAGTTTTTTTAACACTGTCTCCCTGTCATCCGTGCCGAAATGAGCGAAAAGTTTTTTCTCCGCATCTTTCGTCGCCCAGAAATCAACGGGCACCCTGTCGGTTGTTTTATGCTCAATTGCCTTCAATACTCTTTCTTTTCCGGTCATGGCAGCACTTTATATGATGACGTCGCGGGTAAAATATTCATTTATTTCTTTTTTTACGGGAGGTATATCATAAGGAATGTTGTTTTCTCTCAGAGACTGTGCTGCATAACAGCCGGCGGCAACGCTGTAACGGGCGGCGATTGCCGATGTGGTTATTTTTTTGCCGTCTCTCACGTAGTCGATGAATTCATTTACAATGTTCGGGTCGGCGCCACCGTGTCCGCCTTCGGCTCGCGGGATAAAGTGGTTTTCGTCTCCGCAGGCGTTGTAGGCGTACCGTTTATTCCACAACCTGATGAAGCATTCCCCGGGATTATCGCCGAAGTTTTCGATGCGTCCTTCCGTGCCGATTATGGTATAGTTTCTCCATCCGTCGGGAGTGTAGTGGCATTGCTGGTAGGATGCGAACACTCCGTTGTCGAGATTCATCAGCATCATGCTTATGTCCTCAACGTCTATCACGGGGTTGAGACCTTTCTGCGAAAGGGGAGGCCAGTTTTCCTGTACAAAAGCGGCATTGCCTCTTTCTGAAGGGTCGTGCCTGTCGGTTATCCTGTCGTACAGGGTCAGTCCGCCGACTGCCGTTACGCGCTTTGTATATCCTTTGCACAGCCAGTGTAGGACGTCTATGTCATGCGCGCCTTTCTGCAAAAGGAGACTGGTTGACTTGCTTCGCTCGGCGTGCCAGTCCTTGAAGTATGCGTCGCCTCCGTAGGCGACAAAATGCCTGCACCATCCTGCTTTTATCTCTCCTATGCGTCCTTCGTCAATGAGTTCCTTCATCTTCTTTACAAAACTCATATGCCGCATGTTGTGTCCCACGTATACTTTCCTTTTTAGCCGGAAAGCGGTCTCAAGTATCCTGTCACATCCCTCGACGGTAATTGCCATGGGTTTTTCAAGGTAGACGTCTTTGCCGGCTTCGAGAGCCGCCACCGCGTGTTCTTCGTGAAGAAAATCCGGGGATGTTACAAAAACCGCGTCCAGATTTTGTTCGAGAAGTTTTCTGTAGTCGCCGGTTGTGAACGTGTCGGGGCCGTACTTTTCTTTGAATTCCGACAACGTCTTTTCACTTATGTCCGCTCCCGCGGTCAGGCGCACTCCGTTTTCGGGCTGGTGGGAGTGTCCGGCCAGCCGTCCTCTGCCTCCTGCTCCTATCACTCCTATCTTCAATTCATTTGCCATGGGTAACCTCCGTTTGTCATTCGTTGTATTATAAAACATAGGGGATTTTTATCAAATATATTTTTGACACTGGAATGTCCGGGGGGTAACATAGAAAATCTTTATAATGCAAACGTATAAAACAGG
>CAYPTS010000117.1:0-2668 GCA_964413825.1 uncultured bacterium | reverse complement strand
GTTACAGAATTATCTTCTCAATCCTTGAAGACATCCGGACAATCGCGGTCGTCAATATCTTCCCCAGGGGCGACGTTTACAAAAAGTGATTCTCTTTGTAAAGCGTGCTTAATAAAAAGCAGGTTGAGTTTTTTCTTCCTGTCTATCTTCGGAAGAATTTCCCGGAACTTCTCCGCTATTTCACCGTTGATTTTTTCAAAGTTTTGCCGCGTATCCATTTTTCTCCTCCAGCCACTTGAAGAGTGGAACATACTGTATTTTCCCCTTCTTGCAATCTTCCTCTCCATCGTAATCCCAGGTAATAACCAGGAATTTATTACATTCCAACTCTTCACCTGCCTCACATAAAGCCTTTATTTCCCTGTTTCTCGTTTCGATGTTTTCCACGTCAAAACACACCTGAACCAATGCCGTAATTTCCAATCCTTCCTTTAAAACAAAGTCAATCTCTTTGCCGTTGCGCGTTTTGTAATAAAAAACTGTTTCATTCAACCGGTATCCGTTTCGCAGGATTTCACGCAGCACAAGGTTTTCCATCAATTTTCCGTTATTCGCCGAGGTCTGAAATGCTTTGGCAAGGATAAAACCGTTATCCACCGTATAAATCTTTTTCGGTGTTTTAACCTGCTCTTTCATTTTAAAAGAAAACCTGTTAAGCGAGAAAAAGAGATATGATTCCTCAAGGTAACCCAAATATTTCTGCACGGTGCTTGTGCTGCGGAACTCAAGAACATTTCTCAACCTTGTGAACGTAAACTCCGAACACACATTGCTCAACAGATATAATGCCAGGTCATAAATTCTCTGAGGAAACCGTGTCCCGTACCGTTTCACCACGTCCTTGAACAGAACCGCATCAAAGAGAGTCTCCAGATATAGTCCGGCATCCAGATTCTTAACGACAACCTCGGGAAATCCTCCGTTTTTCAGGTATTCATGCAGATAGTTTGACATTTTTCCTTTTATCTCCGGCAGTTTTGTATCTTCCGGAGTTACCTGAAAATTCTTTGCCTGCAGAAATTCTTTAAAACTGAAAGGAAGAATTTCTATGGGGATGTAGCGTCCGGTTAAGACTGTGGCAAGTTCTTTGTTTAAGAGATTGGCATTAGAACCCGTGAGGATAAGATTATAGCCTCTCCGCTGAAGTTTATTTACGAACAACTCCCATTTTTCCAGATTCTGGATTTCATCAAAGAAAACGAATTTACTTCCGGGATAGACTTCAAAGATTGCCTTGATAATTTCATCATAGTCTTTGATACCAAGGAGCTTTTCGTCATCAAAATTCAGATAGGCAAAATTTTCATCTTTCAGCAGGAGAAAAGAAAAAACTGATTTCCCGGCCCGCCTTGGACCGGTGATGACCTTTATCATGTCATTTTTCAAAAATTCTTTTGCGGAAACAGAATTATCTCGCACAATATAATTTTTTGGAAGGAATCTTTCTTTTTCAGCCTTATGCTGCAAAAGAGTGTCTTTTATCATTTTATTTCAGCCTATTGGACAGAATATTCCTTTTTTGTTCACTATACTGATTATACTGAACAAAAACAGGATTGTCAAGGGGATATGAAGAGATCTCTGAAAAACTCCCCTGTTGTCATTGCGAGCGAGCCTGCCCCGTTCTACGGGGCGTTTTTTGCGACCGCGGCAATCTCCTCCGAGGAGAAATCGAGATTGCTTCACTTCGTTCGCAATGACAAGTCGGGCGTGAAAGCACTTTTTCAGAGATATCATGAAGGAATCCAATCAATATGGAGACAGGTTAAGCATCCGGTTGGCTGAGGTGTTTTTCGGCGGAGGCGGCGGCAGTGGCGCCCTCGCCGCAGGCGGTAACCACCTGATAGAGCGATTTTTTTATCACGTCCCCGCACGCAAAAACGCCTTTAACGGAGGTCTGCATCTTGTAATCGGTAACTATGTATCCTGCGGGATTTTGTTCCACCCTGCCGTCAATAAACTCCACGTTAGGCTTCTGCCCTACGGAGATAAAAACGCCGTTTACCTCCAGCGTGTGAACGTCATCGGTATCTTTCTTCCTTACAACCATTTTTTTCACGGCCTTCCCGTCGCCCTCTATCCTGTCCACCACGGAAGAGAGAACAGGTTTTATCGAGGGGTGCTTTTTTATCTCTTCCTGCAGGTACGCCGACGCCCTGAACTTGTCCCTGCGGTGTATCAGGTAAGTAGTTTCCGCATATCTCGTCAGGTATATTGCCTCTTCAAGCGCCGCATCACCGCCTCCGACCACCGCTATATTTTTGTCCTTGAAAAAGGCACCGTCGCATACCGCGCAGAAAGAAACGCCTTTGCCGGTATATTCGTCCTCGCCTTCAACCCCGAGTTTCCTTCTGGAAGAACCGCTTGCCACTATGAGTGCCTTTGTCATAAGCGTTTTCCCGTCTTTCAATCTTATCTTTACAGTACCGCCCTCACCGAAAGAAACATCCCCTGCCTCTCCTTCCATAATTTCTCCGCCGAACTTCAGGTACTGCGCCTTCATATTTTCAGCCAGTTGCGGACCCGTAATTCCCTCGGGAAAGCCCGGGTAGTTGTCTATCCTTTCGGTAAGAAGGATACTGCCGCCCGGGAAAAATTTCTCAATAATTGTCGTTTTCAGCCCTGCCCGCAGGCAGTACATGCCCGCCGACATACCTGCCGGCCCCGC
>CAYPTS010000116.1:0-2674 GCA_964413825.1 uncultured bacterium | reverse complement strand
AATGGAAAACAACGGTTTTCGTTTCAGGGCCGTCATTCTTGGAGCAATACTTTCCTTCTGCATAGGCGCCGGCAACGTCTATAACCTGATGGTACTGCAGGGCTCATACATGGCACTGGACTTCACCACTCCGGCGGCTATATTTTTCATTTTCTGGCTGGCGTTGTACAACTACTTCTCAAAAAAATATTTCCCGCGGGGTGCGTTCTCTTCGGCTGAACTTATCCTCGTATACATAATGATGCTCGTATCCTGCTCGATACCCACCATGGGGCTGAACCTTTATCTTGTACCGCTTCTCGCCGGAACAGTCTACTATGCATCGCCCCAGAACCAGTGGGACCAACTCATCCTTCCCCACATAAGAAAATGGACTATTGTTCAGGATAAAAATGCAATAAGATGGTTTTTTGAAGGACTGCCCAGGGGAGAATCCATCCCTTGGAAGGCATGGGTGACTCCGCTGTTTGCATGGACACTGCTGATACTTGCCGTATTCCTTGTGATGATTTTCCTGATGGTTATGCTCCGGAAGCAATGGGTAGAAAGCGAAAAACTGAACTACCCGATGACGAAAACCCCGCTTGAACTTATAAATGCAAACGAAAACGGCGTTTTCAAAAACCGCATCTTCTGGCTCGGCTTCATCATTCCTTTCACCATAGGGTGCATAAATGCCTTCCATTTTTACCAGCCGCTGGTCCCTGCGATAACCCTTGCAAACAACGTCGCCATCTTCAGGAGGACGCTTTCACTGCAGTTCAGAATAAGTTTTCCAATGATTGGGTTTGCTTATTTCATCAACCTGCCGCTCGCGTTCAGCCTGTGGTTTTTCTGCCTTTTTACAACATTCCAACAGGGTTTTTTCAACATCGCCGGCTACGGGGTTGCGGAGTTTCTGCCTTATAACGCCGACAGGCCCCTTTTAGGATGGCAGTCTTTCGGCTCTTTGCTGGTGATAGTACTCTACGGATTCTACGTCTCAAGGAAAAACCTTGCGGGAGTGATAAGGAAAGCTCTGGGAAAAGAACCCGCCGTTTCCGACGAAGATGAAATCGTTCCTTACAATGTCGCTTTATGGGGAACGATTGTATCCCTTCTTTTCATATTCGCATGGCTTATCATGAGCGGACTGTCTCCTATGCCTGCGATACTATTCATCTTTTTCGCATTTGTAATATTCATAGGCATAACGAGGGTAGTTGCCGAGGGAGGCCTTGCGGCCACGCGCGCACCGGTAATATCCCCGGTCGCCACGACGTCCCTGCTCGGTTCTGAAAGGATAGGCCCTTCGGGTCTGTGCGCGCTGGGGCTTACATTTGTCTATACTTCTGACGTAAGGACGTTTGTCATGGCGTCGGTGGCCAACGGGCTGAAAATGCTTGAGAGTATACGGCAGAATAAAAAAATTATCTTCAATGCGATAATCGTTTCCATCGTGGTGACACTGTTTGCATCCGTAGGGACTACACTTTTTCTCGGATACAGGCACGGAGCGATAAACGCAAACGCATGGTTCTTTGTCAACGGGCCGCAATACCCGTGGAAATACGTTGCGGAAAGGATAAAACAGCCGGTCGGCGTTGATTCCCTTTACGTTATATTTATTGGAATTGGAGCGGCGGCAACCATCCTTCTTCAGATAATGCGGGCACGGTTCCTGTGGTTCCCGTTTCACCCTTTGGGACTCGCATTCTCAACCATTATGATGACAAACTCCCTCTGGTTCTCCATATTCATAGCATGGCTGGTAAAAACCATGATACTGCGCTACGGAGGGTCTCAGGTATACGAAAAAGGAAAACTCTTTTTCATAGGTCTGATAGTAGGCCAGTTTGTCGTCAACGGCATATGGCTTTTTATCGACTTTTTCGCGGGCAAAACCGGCAACTCTCTCTTCTGGGCATAAAAACGGGCATCTCCCGATGCCGATTTCGAGGTCAGGAGACCTCTCCCACAAGGGATGCCAACGCCACTCTCCGGATGAAATCATGCCTGCCTTCGGTAATACCGGCTGAGTTCGCCGGAGAGCAAGGCGGCGAGGAGAAGGCAACGAGGCGTATTCAGCATACGCCGAGGAAGCCGACGACAATGCCAACGCCACTCTCCGGATGAAATCATGCCTGCCTTCGGTAATACCGGGTGAGTTCGCCGGAGAGCAAGACGGCAAGAAGGAAGCGAGGAGGCATACTATAACGTATGTCGACGAAGATGACGACGATGCCGACGCCGCTCTTCGGATGAAATCATACCGGTATCTTGTGGAGTTTGTACTCAATACTGTCTATCAACGCCTTCCATGACGCCTCGATTATGTTTTCGGAAACCCCGATTGTTCCCCATGACCCGTCTTCATCCGTAGTTTCTATGACGACCCTCGTCACCGCGGCGGTTGCCTCTTCCGGATGCAGTATCCTGACTCTGTAGTCGGTCAGTTTCATCGTTTCTATCTCCGGATAGAATTTCACCAGGGCTTTTCTCAAAGCATTGTCGAGCGCATTAACCGGGCCGTTTCCCTCGCTTGCCGTATGCTCGACCGTCTTGTCCACCCTGATTTTAACCGTAGCTTCCGAAACGACTTTTTCTCCGCGCTTTTCGACTATGACCCTGAACCCTTCTATGGTAAAGAGTTTCCTGTACTCGCCGATTGTCTTCCTTACCATGATGTCGAAAG
>CAYPTS010000115.1:0-2741 GCA_964413825.1 uncultured bacterium | reverse complement strand
GACGGATATGTCCGTCTCGCTGGTTTTGCGCTCTATCTTCGCTTTTCTTTCCATGTCACTATTTTACCACCGGCGCCGATTCTGTCAATTTTTTGACCGGTTTTCGACAGGAACAGCGACATTACGCAGAATGAAATCTTCAACCTGTTTTTTTGAAGGGATAGACGTCTGGGCGCCGGCTTTGGTGACTGCCAGCGCACCGGCATAATTGGCATATTTAACCGCTTGAGCGAGACTTCCCGTCCGCAGGTAAGAAACCGCCATGGCTCCCGTAAAGACATCTCCTGCAGCCGTTGAATCAACTGCTTTGACTTTTATGCCTTCAATGTGTTCAATGTGCTTTACTCCCTGTGACGCTATCAACGCGCCGCGTGCTCCCAGTTTCATCACCAGATTTTTGATGCCTTTTTCCATGAACTTTTTTGCGGCTTCCCGTGCGTTTTGCAGGGAAGAAACCTTAACGCCGACAAGCACCTCCGATTCCGTTTCGTTGGGAGACAAGATATACACTTTTTTTAATATGCTCACCGGGCATTTTTGTGCCGGTCCCGGGTCCAATACAACAGGTATCCGGTATTTCTCAGCCATTAACAGCACATGGAAAACTGTTTTTAAAGGAATTTCCAACTGAAGTAATATCATACCTGCATCCCGCAACAGATATTCAATTCCGTTCACGTCTTCTACGGAGCATTTCATATTCGCTCCGCCAGACACAACTATCGTATTATCTCCCTTTTCGTCGACGGTGATAAACGCAGTTCCGGTGGATGCTTTTTCATCCCGCAAAACATGTTTCACGTTAACTTTTTCCCGCTCCAAATTTTTCAACAACATGTTTCCAAACGCATCATTGCCCACTCTTCCAGCGAGGAACGATTCCGCCCCCAATCTGGATACCATTACTGCCTGGTTGGCTCCTTTCCCGCCGGGGATTACACTATAGGATTTGCTCAAAACGGTTTCGCCGATTTCTGGTAACCGCTTCGCTTTCACGACCATATCCACATTGAGACTGCCGATAATTAATATTTTCATATCGGTAATGTTAAATCTGTTGCATATGGCTTTATGCTGCTTCAACCGCCTTTTATTATCTTAAGGGTTACCTTCATGAACCTTTTTACCAGCGTATCGGAATAAAAAACATGCTTGCCGTTTAAGTACGTTTCAACCTTGTTTCCAAGAGGATTTTTCCACTTCGCTGGCATTTTCTTGATGCCGAGAATTGTCCCTGAAATGGAGCCCGCGGTCGCGGCCGTACAATCCGTATCAAGACCGCTCATAACGGTCAGACAGATTGTTCGTTCAAAATCATTCCCGCCGTAAATAAGTCCTGCAACGGTCAAAGCCGCATTATTAAGGGTATGGGCTTCCGACATGCCCTTAAAGCGAGCAAGAATTCTGTTAACGGTTGTTTCCCAATTTTCGTCTTTTTCACACCATTTCAATGTCTGTTTGACAACCTTTGCCAGACGGCAATTATACGGAATTTCCGTTAGTCCGATTTCAACTGCCTCTACGGGGTCATTGACAACGAATGCCGCAGCAATAGTTGCACTGAAAAACATCTCTCCGTATAAACCGGTTGCCCTGTGGCTTATAAAGGCATCCCGATGTGCAAATTCTGCAGCCTTTTCAGGCCAGCCTGCCGCCGCATATCCCCACGGGTCGCTTCTGATATCGGCACCTATCCAATCCTGGAAGGAATTGTCCAGACCGCCTGCAGAGGAAGCCGGAATCCCTTTTTTCAGGTTCTTCAGCGCAATATCTTCCGCAGTGCAAGCAACAGGAAGATATTCCAGCCACATTTTTCCGACATCTTCAGTAGTGAAA
Source organism: uncultured bacterium (assembly GCA_964413825.1). Lineage (GTDB taxonomy): Bacteria > Ratteibacteria > UBA8468 > B48-G9 > JAFGKM01 > JAFGKM01. Next base: position 905 of record CAYPTS010000115.1, on the reverse strand, counting down.
TTCTCTCCGTATTTTTCCAGTATCAGCAGCCCCAGTATGGTATACGCAAGGTCGTCGTCGGCACCGACATAATTCAAGTTTTTTTTGAGGAAATTTTTTCTTGGCGTCCTGTCATAATGCATATGGAAGGGCGATAGTTTTTTCGGGTCGGTTATCCAGTAATCCGAAATCGGATATTTAAACCCTGGATTTTCACAGACATCCTTTATTGATTCTTTACTCATCCCTTCAACCGGTATCCCCAGAATACAACCTGCGCATCTTCCAAGCCATGCTCCCGCAAGTTTATCCTGCAGAACAGAAAAATCAATCTTGTCCGTCAGCCGCCTCGGTCCCGCAGGCCGCAACTTTTTGATTTCGTTGAGACTGTCGGGTTCCCGTGTTAAAAAAACCGGATTCTCAATTTCTTTTTTTACCTCTCTCTTCCATTGTTCAATGTCTAAAAACGCCTTTTTAACGAAATTATCCGGTCTGCCGCCGCGTTCTTTGAACAAATCCAGCCATCTTTTATATTCATTCCATGCCCTGTCCAAATCAGGAAAATATCCCATGTCCCGTTACCCCCCTTTTTCTAAAACATGTGTCTCAAAAAAATACCGGAGAGATATTTGCTCCGAACAACCTTCTTGGAAGAACACTTTTATGAAAGCAAAAAAGCGTTAAGTTGGAAACAGTGTAACACAACTAAAAGCGACTCTACAAGAAGGGAAGGTATCAGACAACCGGAAACTACGGGGGGAAAAAATAAATTGATTGACTCTCCCTTGACAAATTTCAAAAATGCGATATAATGTATAGTGGAATATACAAATAAACGAGGCGCCGAGGCATCAACATGAACAAACTTCTTTCAATAAACTTTGATGAAGTAATCCCGAAATACTACCAGATAGAACAACACATAA
>CAYPTS010000114.1:0-2785 GCA_964413825.1 uncultured bacterium | reverse complement strand
AAGGGCTGTTTCGAGCACGGAAACTGCTTTCTTTCCTCTCTGGTTCCTTATGTCGTTGAGTTTTAAAGTTCGAATCCTCTTCTTGATTCTTTAAGTTTTTACTTTCTACTTGCTGTTTTTACTTCTTTTCACTGTCTTTCATGGTCGGGGCGCCCGGATTCGAACCGGGGACCCCCTGAACCCCATTCAGGTGCCCTAAGCCGGACTGGGCCACGCCCCGCAGTAAATATCCGCAGGAATATTTACAGAGCAATCGAAAATCGAGAATTGAATTTTGATTATGATATATTTTCCACTTTCAATTTTCGAATTTTCATTTGCACTGCCTGCTCAACTTTATATAATTCATACAATACTCGTCTTTGCCTGTCAATGCCTCCGCCAGGCATATCGCTTCCCGCATACCTTCATCCGTCGGGTCTATGAGGGCGGAGTCAAGTCCGTATCCTATAGAAAGCGCGAGAAAATACTTATTCAGTATCTTCCTGTTGGGAAGCCCGAAAGACACGTTGGACAAACCGCATGTTGTCTTTACGCCCGGGAATTTCGCTTTTATCGCTGCAATACTCTCCAGAAAAACACTGCCATTTTTCCCGTCCACGCTTACCGGCTGTACGAGAGCATCCATAAAAACATTTTCCCTTTTAACCCCGGCGGACTCAAGAAAATTTAAAATCTTCCCTGTTATTTCCACCCTTTTCTCCACGTTGCCGGGAATGCCCGCATCATCCATCGTCAGGCCGACCACTTTGCAAGCGTTGTTATCCTTTATCACAGGCAGAAGTTTTTCTATCCTGTCGCTTTCGCCGTTAATGGAATTTATCATCCTGTCGGAACTTTTTATCCTGTCCAGGCATTTTTTTATCACGACAGGGTCCGAACTGTCCATGCAAACGGGTATTTCCCCCAATTCGTTCACAATATCCACAAGCCATTCCATGTCGGAAATTTCCTTCTCCTGCCCTTTACCCGTCCCCGCATTCAGGTCAATGTAATTTGCACCGGCGGCAATCTGCCTCTGCACAACCTTCGTTATAAACTCCCTGTCTTTTTTCTCGATTGCCTGCGCTATGGATTTTCTCGTACCGTTTATCAGTTCGCCTATCACAACCATTTTCATCCTCCGTTAACAGGTAAACACTTTACAACTTCCTCTCCCTTTTGTCAAACCCTATTGGACATTCTGGATGAAAATTGTTTCTGATTTAGTTTCTGTCATGCCGGTTTATGCCAATTTAGCTCTTTCATGGACACTATTTGGACACCAGGTTACCTCGGCAATATCCTCAAATTGAAGCATTTTTTACTAAAAACCCTTCTTTTACCGCAGAATAAAAATATCCCTGATAGTAAAAATTACTCTTGACTTTTGTCAAAGGAAGAAGGAAGTGAGATACTCAATATTTAGGAACGATTGTATATAAAATATCTGGAGGCTGACAAAACGGCGTTATTCTCATAGAACAGTTATCAGTCAAGAACGACGTTAAGATTACGCAGGGATTGTTTTATTGTTGATATAACCGTTTTGTCTTTTTCTTTCTCAAGTTGTTTTTTTAATGCCTCTATTGCTTCAAACCTGCTGCCTAATGCTTTCGCCGCCGCCCTGCGGTATTTCGGCTCTTCTGCCTCAAGAAATTGTAAAGCCAGTTCCAATCCGTCCTTTCCCGGGATACAGCATAATATCCATGCGGTTTCGGGCAGGGGCGACAGACCCTGTTTTCTTCTTTCATTTATTGCCTCTATCAGCAATTGCTTCCTGTCATCTCCCCTGTGAGGATTTATATAGACCCCTGCCTTGTCGGCTATATTGACATTCGCATCCATAAGTTTTCCTTTCAGAAACTCAAAAGATTCCGGAGTGTCAAGATTACCGATAACAGATATTGCTATTTCCTGAAGATTTTTGTCGTCACTCTCAAGTAAAGGCCTTACAAGATCAATGGATTTGTCTGTCTCAATAGATGCAAGGGCACGAACAACCTGTCCTATATAGTGTCTTGTAGGAGCAAGAACATCTTTCTTCTCCCACTGTGATAAACCGTCTTCTAAAATTTTTTTCAGGTGCGGCACAGCCTCCTTCGCTTTCATCTTCCCCAATGCCGAAATTGCGTTTAGTTTTAACAATTCATCCTTTGATGACAACTGTTTTATGAGTATCTCAACGGAGGATTCGTCCTCTACCCCGATTTCTTCCATTTTCTGCATGGCTTCCATTTTTAGAAGAGGAGGCAAGTCTTCCGAAGATACTATGGAAGAAAGAACGGGAAGCAGTTCCTCGGTGCTTTCCGCAAATTCAATCGCACAGCACCTGAACAAGCCCCCTTCAGTTTCATCCGCTATATGCTTGGGCCAGTCAATCAGCTCCTTTGGTACCATCTCAACCAGAGGGGATATGAAGAATCCTCTAACCCAAGGGATGGAACTCGGGTCATTTGTAAGTTCCGTAATCTTTCTAATATGGTATAAAAGTAGATTCGGATAATTCTTATAGATTTCAACCTGTGCATTGAAAACTTGCTCCAATTGCTTTCGCATTTCAACTTGGTTTCTGTCTACGTATGGATTATCTCTTTTATTTATCTGAATCATCCTTTCATGAAATTTCTGTATTTTGGCGTATTCTTCCTTTTCCTCTGGGGAGAGTGTCCGTTTCCCGCCTGCTATTTTTCTTAAAGCATCTTTGGCTTCAAGAACCAATTCTTTGTCTTCTTTTTCCTTTGCAATCAACATATTCAAAGGTTCTGCCGCCTTCTTTTCACGGAGATTGCCCAACACCCACACA
>CAYPTS010000113.1:0-2827 GCA_964413825.1 uncultured bacterium | reverse complement strand
TCGGCCGGATTTTGTTGCGGCATGGATAAATCCGTTTCCCGTTTGGTATCAATCGGCTCTATTTTTAATTCCTTGCCCGGTAACTCTTCAGAATGGCCTTTAATCCATTGGCCGCGTTTTTCCCACCTGTCGCCCTGGAGAGCGCTCTTCAGTGTGCAGAACCGGGAACACGGGAGGTAAATTTTATCATCTCCCTTTTTCCATGCAGTAAGAAGCCGGGCAATGTAACGGGATAGTAAAACCTGATAGTTCCTGATACGTTCCTCCTCTGTGCTCCCCTGCCCGGCCATCTTGTCAAAACCCCGCGACCATAACCGCCATTTTCGGCCATCTTTTAATAAATAATGTCCGGATTGCACGAGAATCATAGAATCGTGTTTTTGGTATTCCCACGCGCCCAGAATCTTGTCTTTCGGGCAGGGAAGCGCCAGGGGTGAAAGCGAAAAAATACCGTCGGTTGCAAGGGCTATGATTGCATCGGGCGCCTGCATAGCGGCGGAGAAGAGCATCGCCCGTGTATAAGACGTGATATATCCGGCGTATGCGAGAGAATGAAACGGTTTTGCACCTACTCGTTGAGCCGTTTTCCCATAGAGCGAGTTTAAGCCCAATTTAATGACTTTTTCGGCGCCGTTAGGCTTCCCGGTTGTCTTCGTTTCTTTTACAAGAGCAGCCCGCCGGTCGTAATATTCGGAGATAAAAGAATACGGTCGGTCGGACGGGTCTTCCGGCTCAAAAATCCACGCTTCGATAATCTCAATACTCCAATCCGGCCGCCGGTTATTCAGGGCGGCAAAAATCTCCGGATACCAAATCCATGACTCACCGGACGGCGGATAGAGTATCTTTTGCTGAAAGTGCGACCGATACGGGAAAGGACAGATACGGGCGTTTCCCACGTTCCACTTTACCCGGAATAATGACATTTCCGGGCATTTGGAGAAGTCCGGCGCGACAACATGTCGCCATTCTCCGCGGCCGATATTAGGAAGCCCGATAAGAGCGGCCGGGTATGCAGAATTGATATCATAGTGATATATCGTCGCCCGCGCCCTGCCGTATTTGAGCGCTTCTATCCGGCCACCATAATACGCGATTTCCGCCGGTAATCTCATTTCGAGCGGGAGCCGGATTCTCTCGCCGGCCGGGTCACGAAAGACCCGTTCTTTAATACCGTGTTTCTTCAGCATGGCGGCCGCTACAGCGCCGGCGCCGTCATACCGGGATAAGTGCAAGCCGGCATCATCGGCGGCCGCTATAAGGGCTTCCATGAGCGCGAGAAGCGCCCTTAATTCAGCAGAGTTATACCGGCGGATAAATGCAATATCGGACGGGTCAAAATCCGACCGTTTCACTTTTCCTTCGTGGATTACATTAAGGTCGGGATACTCCTTCCCAAACCACTTTTCAAGGGCTTCAAGAAAAGACCCCTGGAAGAAGCCCCATACATCCCAGAGCATTATACCGGTTTTTTCAGTATCGCGCCGGATATACAGGTATTTTCGCGGCACGTATCGTATAACAAATCCTTCATACCGGCATCCCTTGACAAAACCGGTCGTTTCATCATCGGCCATCGCATCGCGCGCCAATTCCGGCGGAAGGTCTTTTAAAATGAGGGTTACATCATAAGAGCCGGAAAAGATGACATTGAGTCTATCCCGGCCCGCTTCGACTAAGAAATTAAGGCAATCAACCGACGATAAGCCGGCTTGATTATATCTTTCATCACCGTCTGAATTGGCCAAATAACCATATACATGGCGGCCGCCGTATTCCCATCCTTCACCATCCCATGCAAGAAGACGGCGCGGGGCGTGGTGTGACGGCGGCATGATGGCGGTTTACTCCGGCGAATCTCCGACGGCATAATAATCTCTCCATTCTTTAGACCGGCGGCCGATTGATTCTAATGCTCTTGCTTTCGGCCCGGTTTTCGAATTATCCTTTGATTTCAGTCCTTTCATCACTTCCTTGAATTTTCCCGCGTTCTTACCTCGGACTTTTTCGCCGGGATTTTGCCTCTTGAAATCTCTCACGATTGCATTATACCGGCCCATATGCGACTTTACCCCCGCCGCGATACGGGCTTGCCTCTTCTCTTCGGGCGTTACGCCTTCAATCATCTTCATTGCCGCCCGCCGGCTGAAGGTTTCGCCGGTCGCGGTATCGACATACCGCCGGGCTGAATCTCCCTTAATCGGACGAAGCGACATAGTCGGATAACCTCTTCTGTGCTCCGTCGAACTTGGAAAAAGTAAGTTGTTCCGCCGGCGCTATCCATTTCGGGCGGTCGGAAAGGGCTTCCGCGTGTCGGCGACGGTGATATGTAACATCATACATATTCATCGCCGGGATTCATTCAGGGCGCGGCGCTTCTCGCATACAGAGAGATGGCCATTTCTCTGGTCTTCCGTATCAAAAGTCTTACCGCAATACAGACATGTCGTCTTTTCAGAACGCGCCATTTCCTTGATGGCTTCCGCCTGGAAGTAAGAAATCTGCGCGACGATAGCCGCCGGGTCTTCATTCCGGATAGAGATAGATATCTCCCATTCCTTCCCGCCGGGCTTCCATAAGTCCATTACCGCTTTTTGCATAGTTCATCACCTGAAAAAAGGGATTATTCTAATTGCTGATACGAGAACTTCGAAGCCTTGGACCGCTTTTCCGTAATCACTGCCACAAGCGGGAATACATCTTTCCCGGCGGATGCCTCTTCAAGTAGTTCTTCAGCCTGTCGGACGATGACAGAAGAGCCGGAAAATACTTCCCGGTCGCCCGCATCATCGGCGACAGTAAAGACCGCGACCTTTGAGGGCTTCCC
>CAYPTS010000112.1:0-2966 GCA_964413825.1 uncultured bacterium | reverse complement strand
AGCGTTGTTTCGGAGCAAGGAAAATGGGACAGACAATAGCGGAAAAGATTCTTTCGGCCCATTCGGGCAAAAAAGTGTTTGCCGGCGGCATAGCGCTTGCAAAAGTGGATTTTGTCATGGCGCAGGACGGGACGGCGCCGCTTGTGATAAAGGCGTTCGAAAAGTTTAACGCAGAAAAAGTTTTTGATAAAAAAAAGGCGGTTTTCGTTATAGACCATAACAGTCCCAGCCAAAGCCAGGGAGTATCCGCACTGCACAAGATGATGAGGGATTTTACGGCAAGGTACGGGATGAACCTATTTGACGTTGGCGAGGGCGTTTGCCACGTGCTTCTGCCGGAGAAAGGGCTGGTAAAGTGCGGGGACCTGGTACTGGGCGCCGACAGCCATACCCCGACCTACGGCGCACTCAACGCCATGTCTTCCGGCGTCGGCTCTACCGACCTTGCGATTGCGCTTCTGACGGGAAGTCTCTGGTTCAAGGTTCCGCAGACGGTAAAGGTTGTTGTGAGCGGTAAAAAGCCAAAAGGTCTGTTCGGGAAAGACATAGCGCTGTTTATCGTGAAAACCCTTACCGCGGAAGGGGCGCTCTACAAAAGCGTGGAGATAACAGGGGAAACCGTCAGGTCGCTCTCAATGGAAGAAAGGTTTACGATATGCAATCTGACCACCGAGGTGGGCGCTAAGTGCGGCATCATGCAGGCGGACGAAAAAACGAAGAAATGGCTTGCCGGCCGCGGCGTGAAAAACTGCAGGCCGGTATTCCCGGACAGGGATGCCGCCTATGAAAAGATTGTGGAGATAAACGTTGCGAAGCTTTCACCGCAGGTTGCAAAGCCCCACACGGTGGATAACGTTGCGGATGTTGAAAAGGTCAGGGGGATACCCGTACAGCAGGCGTTTATAGGAACATGCACCAACGGAAGGACGGAAGATTTTGCGGTTGCGGCAAAGATTCTCAAGGGCAAAAAGGTGAAAAAGGGAGTGCGTCTCATATGTGCTCCGGGCTCCAGGAGCATCTATCTTGAGTGCCTGAAAAAAGGGTATATCCAGACCATAATGCAGGCAGGCGGATGCGTTACGAACCCGGGATGCGGTCCGTGCGTGGGCACCCACCAGGGAATTCCTTCCGACGGTGAAAACGTCATATCCACGGCAAACAGGAATTTCAAGGGGCGGATGGGAAACCAGAACGCTTTCATATACCTTGCTTCTCCCGCAACGGTTGCCGCCAGCAGTGTTGAGGGCAAAATCGCCGACCCGCGGAAACACCTCAAATAAAGAACACCCCTTACCCTCCCCTCTCCCCCCAGGGGAGAGGAGCAAGGTGAGGGAGCGCAACAATATGATGGATATACTGAATCTGGCAATGTGGGAAGTCAGGGAACTTCTGAAGAAAAAGGAGATTTCCTGCGTTGAAGTTGTAAAAAATCTGCTTTCGGAAATTGAGAAAAAAGACGCAGACCTGCACTCCTACCTCTACATAAACCCCGATGCTGTCCGGGATGCGGAAAAAGTTGATGGAAAAATAGCACAAGGTGAACCCCTTGGGGCGCTTGAAGGCGTCCCCGTAGCGGTCAAAGACAACATCTGCGTAAAAGGAATGCCCGCCACATGCGCCTCGAAGATGCTTGAAAATTTTTATCCCCCCTATGATGCGACCGTGATTGAAAGGATGAAAAAAGCAGGGGCAATTGTCATAGGCAAGACCAATATGGATGAGTTTGCCTTCGGCTCTTCCACGGAGAGTTCCGCGTTCGGACCCACGAAAAACCCTTTTGACGCACGGTGCGTACCGGGCGGCTCTTCGGGCGGTTCTGCCGCGGCTGTAGGAGCGAGACTTTGCTTCGGCGCGCTCGGCTCGGATACCGGAGGCTCGATAAGACAGCCGGCGGCGTTCTGCGGGACGGTGGGGCTGAAGCCTACCTACGGAAGGGTTTCAAGATACGGGCTTATTGCTTTCGCTTCCTCCCTGGACCAGATAGGGCCTGTCACCAGGGACGTAAAAGACGCCTGCATCATGATGGATGTCATTGCGGGCAGGGATGAGAAAGATTCCACTTCCGTGGATATCCATACTCCCGATTACACCTGCTGTTTAAAAGGGGAGATTAAAGGATTGAAGGTGGGAGTCCCTGAAGAATATTTCGCTTCGGGAATAGACAGCGGCGTGAGAGACAAGGTTTCAGGGGCGATTAAAAAAATCGAAGAACTCGGCGCGGAGATAAAAACAATTTCCCTGCCCCATACCCAATACGGCATAGCCGTCTATTACGTAATTGCCACTGCCGAAGCAAGTTCCAACCTGGCGAGGTTCGACGGGGTGAAATACGGCTACCGGAGCCCAAAATACAAAAATCTTCATGAAATGTACGCAAATACCCGGGGAGAGGCGTTCGGCGGCGAAGTGAAAAGGAGGATAATAATGGGTGCGTACGTTCTGTCCTCCGGCTATTACGATGCATACTACATAAAGGCGCAGAAGGTGCGCTCCCTGATAAGGAAGGATTTTACCGACGCATTCAAACAGGTGGATGTTATTGTTACGCCGACCACGCCCGAACTGCCGTTTAAACTCGGGGAGAAAAAGGAAGACCCGCTTAAAATGTACCTGTCGGATATTTTTACCGCCAACATAAACCTTGCAGGCCTGCCCGCCATAACACTGCCTGTCGGTTTTGTTGAGGAACTGCCGGTGGGCATGCAGGTTATAGCGCCGCTTTTCAGGGAAGATAAAATCATAGAGGTTGCATATGCCGTGGAACAGATGTTGAAATCATAGCCCCTCACTACGCTTGTCATTGCGAGGCGAAGCCGAAGCAATCTATGAATAAGGTTGAGATTGCCGCGCGTAAAACGTTCGCAACGACAAAAACGTCGGTTCGGGGCAAAGGAGGCGACAGTGGATAAATTTCTCACCAGACGGGCATTTATCGCGGGCACTTTACTTTCGGTGCTGGTGGCATT
>CAYPTS010000111.1:0-2995 GCA_964413825.1 uncultured bacterium | reverse complement strand
GTTGAATCCCATTTTAAAGGAACTGCATAAAAGAGGTATTCTCACCATCTGGTATTTTCATCTCGGCGGGCAAAATGTTTTCACCAGCATTTCTCTCACGGATACGATAGGAGAGGACGAATTGCAAAAAACTTCTTCCGGAAAAATAATCAAATCCGCCTGTTTTAACAGTGAGAAATTCCGGGAAAGGATGGAAAAAGTCATTACTAAAGTTTTCACAGCCTTTGATTTTGACGGCATCTATTTTGAGGAGCCGGGGTATTTTAGAGGAGGATTCTGTCATTGTGACAATTGCAGGAACGAATTCAGGAAATTTCTAATTAAAAAATACGGTTCTAAAAAAAATGCAGAGGAATATTTTGGAATAAGCATAGATAAAATAGAACCGGTAAAAGAAGCAGACCGGTTTAAAAATAGAAAACTTTGGTATGAATGGTTCCGGTTCTGTCAGTATTCCGTAGAAGATGTTCTGGCCACCGTTGCCGGCTATGCACAACAGGCATCCATGAATCGCTGGGGTAAAGATATTATTACCATGGGAACGGTCGGCTATGACGGAGTACTGCATCCTTACGCAGGCATCAGGCAGACAGAATTCCTTAACAGACAGGAAATAACCGGTATGAACAATGCTTTATACTGGCAGGATTTTGACTACGCGCCGACGATTAAACATACATCCTTCAAGAAATATCACCAGAGAGTAAAGTTCTGCAAAGGTCAAAGCAGGGGGAAACCGGTAGTTTTCTGGATAGTTTCCAAAAACGAACCGGGCTGGGTTTACGAAATTGAAACTTATGATTCCTTGCTGGCGGGAATTGACGGATTTGTTCCTTATGCCTTATGCTTATTGCACGTAGGCGACGGTTATAAAAAAGCTTCGGATTTTATCTCTGACAACATGGAGTTTTTAAGCGGTGTCCAATCTTTGGCCGAAGTCGCCATTCTTAACTCCTACGAACAGACAAACTACGAATACTTCGGTTGCAGTAAAGCCTATGATTACATTGGAAAACATATCTGGCCGATATTCCATACACTGGCAGACCTCCACATCCCTACAGATTATATTACCGAACCAACCAAGGAGGAACTGGGAAAATACAAGGTATTAATCCTGGACGAAATCAGAGATATGAAAAAAGAGGAGGCGGACTTAATCAGGGAATGGGTGCAAAAAGGAGGAACTCTTATTGCAACAGGCGACATCTCATCCAGGAACATCTATGAGGAAAAATACCCCAAGCCATTACTTTCAGACATGCTTGGCATTGAATCGGAAAGTATTCCTGTACAAGAAAATTCCTTGCTTCTGTTGGGAGGAAAACCCGCAACGATAAATTACGGAAATTATCTTCCCACAGGATACGGGATTATCAACAATACTTTATGTCAGGAAGGTTACCGCCTCTCCCCGGATAAAAATGCAAAGGTAATTGCAGTGTGGGCCAAGAACAGAGCACCGGCTGTTATCTCAAATTCTTACGGAAGAGGCAGGGTTATCTATTCCGGAGCCTTTTTTCAATTTATGAAGGACAGTTCACTCATCAATAGTTTAATAGAGGAAAGGTTAAACGGACTGCCTTGTTATACGAATCTGCCATCTGCTGCAGACATTAATCTTTTAAAGAAGGACAAGTATCTATTTGTACATCTCCTTAATCTGGAGGAAATTGAATTGAAGAATCCGGAAGGGAATCTTGATATGGAAAATATCAAGAGAATAGAAAAAGCAAAACCAATAACGGACGTTAAGGTAAGCATAAAAATTCCCGAAGGATTCGCTCCCAAGAAAGCTTTTATTATATCTCCCGATTCCGAGAATAGGAAAAGCATAGATTTTACACTTAACAAAAATTATATTGATTTTGCACTGCCGCAGTTGGATTTTTACAACGTTATAGTAATCACTGCTGACGGAACGTGAAATATGTACAACAATATTTTGCAAGAAACCATTTCAAGCCGTTTTTAGGAAGTGTCACAAAGAGGGGAAGATGCGTTACAAGCAAACACCATGCTGTAACTATGGTGTAACGAGAGCAACAAGTTTATTGTTCTATTTTGTTGCTCAATTTTGCCCGGAATATCCATAAGCGTTTCAGTAATTTCTCGAAACAAATCTGACAACTCAGGAAGTTTTTGATGTTGACGTCTCAATAAGGAGCAAGGACGCTCATATTGAGCGCTGTTTCATCCGGAATAACTATTAACGGCAGAGAAAAACACCTTTTCCCGAACATTGTGATAGCAGAACCGCTACTAATAAAAAAAGGAGAAAAAATGGCAGAAATAGTAAAAAGGCATAAAGGTAATCCCATAATAAAACCGGCGGATATTCCGGATTGTGAGTCAGTGTTCAACTGCGGGGCGGTGAAGTTTGAGGGAAAATACCTTCTGCTCCTTTCGGTTATAAGGAAGTCCAGCGATGCGCTGAAAGAACTCTTTGTTGCCGAAAGTCCCGACGGAATACACTTCACGGTAAGGGAAGAGCCTTTCTTCACGCCGGCACAGGAAGGATTCTGGGCATCTCTCGAGTTTGATACCTGCGACCCGCGAATCACCTATCTTGAGGGAACCTACTACATAACCCTGCCGGTACACGGTCCCGGTTACGGTGTTGTCGGAATGCTGGGAAAAACCAAAGACTTTCGAAAATTTGAACGCATAGAAATCATCGCTCTGCCGGACAACCGTGTTCCGGTACTTTTTCCGGAAAAGGTGGGCGATGAATACGTGCGGCTGGACAGGCCATTCGGCGTATATCCCGGTTCATTATGGCTTTCGTTCTCCAAAGACCTGATATACTGGGGAAAGCACAGACCACTGATTATGCCGGATAAGCGCTACTGGTGCAATCAAAAGGTTGGTCCTGCGGGTCCGCCGATAAAGACAGAGAAGGGCTGGCTGCTCATTTACCATGCGGTGTCCGGCTCCAACGTGGGGCCAGTTATGTACCATCTGGGTGCGGCTCTGCTGGACTTGAACGACCCGC
>CAYPTS010000110.1:0-3108 GCA_964413825.1 uncultured bacterium | reverse complement strand
GTTGAGATTGCCGCGCCATAAGACGGCTCGCAATGACAAAAAAACGTCGATTCGGGACAAGGGAGGAGAAAATGGGATATCTGACGAGAGAAGAAAGGGATATAAGGCTGGAGAAGGTAAGGAAGATAATGGAAGCAAAGGGTGTGGATGCGTCGTTGGTTTACTACGACGAGTTCAACATCGGCAATGGCTGGTACCTGACCGGCTGGTGCCCGCAGTTTGAGAGCGGCGGGGTGCTTGTGCCGCGGGAAGGAGAGCCGATGATATTGGGCGGACCGGAGAGCGAGCCGTTCGCAAAACTGGACAGCGCGGTGTCCGATACGAGAAACCTGCCGGCATTCATGGTGCCGGACGAGGAGTACCCCAATGCGGAAATAATAGATTTTCCGAAACTTTTTGCCGAATTGAATTCAAGGCTGGGAAGCGTGAAGCGCGTGGGCCTGGTCGGTGCGGGCAAGATGCCGGCGGATTGTTACAGGCAAATTGCGGAAGGATTTTCCGGCGTGGATATTGTGGATATAACGCAGGACTTTGTGGAACTGCGATATATGAAGTCGTCTTGGGAAATAAGCCGTATAAGAGAAGCGTTCAAGCTGGCGGATTTCTCTTATGACGCGATGAAATCAAAAGTGGCGGCAGGAGTTACTGAAATTGATGTTGCCGCCGCAGGCGAGTATGCCGCGCGTTCGCGCGGCGCTAACGGATTCGGGTTTGACCCGATAGTGGGAAGCGGAGCGAGAAGCAATGCTGTGGTGCCTACCGCAAGTTCCGAAAAGATGTTGGCAGGTGAAATGGTGATGATAGGTATTTCGCCGAAGGTCGAGGGATACAACGGGGTGGTTGGCGATAACCTTCCTGTTTCCGGACCCTATACCGAAAAACAGAAGGAATGTATGAAGTATCTAAAAGAAGCCTTCGCCCTGACCAGGGAACAACTGGTACCCGGGAAGACGGGAAGAGAGATAGACAAGCCTGCCCGCGATTATTTCAAAAAGCATGGTTTTTCCCGCTATCTCGTGTGCCCTTTCTGCCATACCATAGGACTGCACGAGGCGGAGTCGCCGTTCTTCGGACCTAACAGCGAGGATATACTTAAGCCGGGAATGACCGTCTGCATTGACGTCAGTTTCTTCGGACATCCGGAATTTTACGGTGCCCGCATTGAAACCGGATATGAAATAACGGAAAAAGGCGCGGTTCCGTTTAGTTCCAAAATGGACAGTTATTTTATGGAATAACGGAGATATGATGAAGGTGATGACCGTTATCGGTGCGTCGGATGCGGACAAATTGGGAATTACGCTTGCGCACGAGCACCTCTTTATTGACCTGCGCAATCAATTCAAAGGTTCGGAGGAAGCATCTCACGAAAGAGAACCATTTGCGGAAGAGAATCTTGAAAAACTGCGCACGGACCCCTATGCCGTCAGGGATAACCTCGTTCTCAACGACGTGGAAATCAGTGTCGACGAAGTGCAGAAGTTCAAGGCATCCGGCGGCAACTCTATTGTTGACTGTACATCCAACGGCATTGGCCGTTGCCCGATGAAACTGCGGGAAGTAGCGGTCAGGACAGGGGTCAATATTATTGCGGGTAGCGGTTATTACACGCATGATACGCACCCTCCGGAGATGGGTGTCTGGCGTGCTGAAGAGATTGCGGACCGGATGTTGAAGGATTTCTTTGATGGTATTGACGGGACTGATGTAAAGGCAGGGGTTATCGGTGAGATTGGCACGAGCAATCCTGTGCATCCCGACGAAAATAAAAACCTTATTGCCGCGGGAATTGTATTCAGACAGACAGGCGCGGCAGTTCACGTGCATACCGACCCGTGGGGAAAAACCGGCCTCGGCATATCCGACCTGCTCATCAAAAACAGGGTTGACCCGGGCAGGACGGTCATCTGCCATACCGATGTAATGCTTGATATGAATTACATACGTTCTCTGCTCAAAAGGGGAGTTCTGGTGGAGTTTGACAATTTCGGCAAGGAGTTTCATCCGGATGAGTCCCATGTTTTTGCACGGGACAGTGAACGAATACAGGCGGTCAAAATTCTGGCCGACGAGGGGTATGAGAAACAGATTCTCATTACCAACGATATATGTTTGAAAGTCATGCTGCATTACTACGGCGGTTCCGGCTATGACAACATCCTTGCCAATGTTGTTCCGGCTATGAAAAAACAGGGTATCGGGGAGGACTTGATTAATCTGTTTCTTCTCGATAATCCGCGCCGCCTTTACGAAGGAATTAAGATTATATCTTGAGAAGGTATTTTCTTTTTCCTGTTTTTTGTATTATCCCGTCTCTTAACCATATGTCCCATTTGTTTTTTGCCAGAACAAAAAAGGCCTTCCATTCTTCTTCCGGCCTTGGCTTCCTTCTTATGGGTTTCGTGCAGTCCGTCTCTGCTCTTTGGATGCTGAAAACAGGACGATTTTTTTTGCAGTATTCGTCAAAATTATATTTTTTCATCCGTCATTTTCTCCAGTATTTCCTCAACGCCCTCTCTCTTTGCCCTATCCGACAGGTATTTTTCATCAATGTCTTTCCGGTGTAGTTTCAGCAGTTGTTTTGCCCATTTTTCATCCTCTTCAGATTTCCACCAGACAAAAGCGTTGAGGCGGTCAATAATCAAATCTTCTATGCCGATTATGTAAATCTTCAGGTCGTCCACGGTAATTTCTGAAATTCTTGAATAATCCCCGTTTTTCAACGAACTGCTTACGACATCTATCTCGATATCGTGTTTAGCGTCAATCCATAGTCTGTCAATCTTCTGAAATCCCCACGATATGAGCAGATCTTCAATTTCCCTCTGTCCTTCGCTCACAATATCGATATCACCTGTGGTATAAGAACCGAGTGTGTAAAATTCAACGGCATGTCCTCCAACGACCACCGGCCTTATTTTCTTTTCACCGAGATATTTTGTCAGGATGCCGGCGAAATACAATCGCCGTTTGAAATCGTTCTCAATCAGACTCAATTTTTCAAATTCTTTCGGCAGTTTTCCCATATCAATATTATATGATTGCACCAGAACCCAGTCAATTCTCAATTCGTTACAGACGTGGATGCGCAATACAAATGGACGGGTC
>CAYPTS010000109.1:0-3229 GCA_964413825.1 uncultured bacterium | reverse complement strand
AAAACAACTTTCTTGTTTAATTGCTTCGCTTTTTCCGTGAATTTGTCTATCAGACCCATTTTGTGCTCCTTAATCTGAACTGCTCCCCCCCCCACCTTCGTCCTCCCCCTCGAGGGGGGAGGAAACAGGAGGGGGTGAAATGGGAGAGGAGCAGAGGAAAATCCGTTTAGAAGAGTCTGGCGCCCGCTTTCTGTTCAGCATCCGCGGCAAACCTGTAAAACGCAACCCTTGACAGGGAATCAGAAGCGTCTTCGTCAAGTATCGCCGTTACTTTCGGATGCAGTTGAAGCGCGGATGCGGTAATCATGCTCGTCACAGGCCCTTCGAGCGCTTTTGCAACCACGTCCGCCTTTTTCGCTCCGGTCGCAAGAAATATAATCTCTTTTGCCTCGAGTATGGTGGCCACGCCCATCGACAGAGCAAACCTGGGTACGTCTGCGGAACTGTCAAAGAACCTCGAGTTGTCCTCTATGGTATTTTCGTCCAGCGCCACAAGACGGGTTCGCGAACCGAGGGAAGAGCCGGGTTCGTTGAAAGCGATGTGTCCGTCCCCGCCGATGCCAAGCACCTGCAAGTCTATTCCCCCGGCCTGCTTTATCAGTTCTTCGTACCTTCTGCAGTACTGCTCCAATTCACCGATTTTAACGCTTCCGTCCGGAACCATGGTGTTTTCCATCTTTATGTTCAGACCCTTGAACAGATTTTCGTTCATGAAATACCTGTAACTCTGCGGATGTTCCGGCGATAAACCATAATACTCGTCAAGATTAAAAGTCTTTACGTTCGAAAAGTCCAGCCCTTCTTCCTTGTGCATCTTTACAAGTTCCCTGTATAGCCCCAGCGGCGTACTGCCGGTGGCAAGTCCGAGCACACAGTTGGGCTTTCTCCTGACAAGTTCATAAACAATCTGCGCCGCCTCCCTCGATATCTTCTCATAATCCTTAGCTATCAAAACTCTCATTATCTTCCTCCTTTATCTGTTCAGAGTCCGGCTCCGCCTGGTCCTGAGATTTTTCGTGCTCTTCCATCTGCTTCATGCCCAAAGATATCCTTTTGTTATCCGCATCTATCTCCAGAACCTTCACGTCTACCTTCTGCCCCTTTCTTAATAACTCCGAAGGATGCTTGATTGTTTCGTCGGTAATGTTGGATATGTGAAGAAGTCCGTCTATACCCGGCTCTATCTCCACGAACGCACCGAAATCGGTCAGGTTGTAAACCTTTCCCTTGATTATGCTGCCCACGGGGTACCTTTCCACTATCTCCGGCCAGGGATTCGGCTCGAGTTCCCTCAAACTGAAGGAAATCCTTTGCTCGTCTTTCTTTATGTCTATCACCTGCACCGTTACGTTATCGCCCATGGCGACAATTTCCGAAGGCCGCTTTATCCTGCCTGTCCAGGAAAGTTCGGAAATGTGCAGGAGTCCCTCCACTCCATCTTCAATCTTTATAAACGCTCCGTAATCGGTAATGTTTACCACCTTGCCTTCCACGGTAGAGCCGACAGGATATTTCTCCTCGACGTTCTCCCATGGATTGGGCGTTTTCTGTTTCAGTCCGAAAGAAACCGTCTGCTTGTCGATGTCCACGTCAAGAACAACCACCTCTATCGACTGTCCCATACTCACTACCTGCGAAGGATAACTGATTTTCCCCCAACTCATGTCGTTGAGATGAAGGAGCCCCACAATCCCGTATTCCAGTTCAATGAACGCTCCGTAATCCACGATGTTCTTGACCGTGCCGGTTACCAACTGGTTCTTCTGCATCGCGGCAAGCGCATCCTTTCTGTTCACCTCTTTTTCTTCTTCCATGAACTTCCGCCTGGAAACCACGATGTTTCTCCTCTGGGTATCGAGGCTGATTATCTTAAACTGCGCCTTCTTGCCCACCAGCGTCGAGGGATTGGCCATGGGAGAGGTATCCGCCTGCGAGGCGGGGAGAAACGCTATAACTCCGATATCCACCCTGTATCCCCCTTTAACGCTTCTGAAGATAAATCCGTCTATGATACCATCCTCCTCGTAACACTTTTCAACCTTTTCCCAGTTAAGAATCACGTCCGCCTTCTCTTTTGAAAGGGGAACAAGCCCGTGCACATCAGGGTCGAGAGATTCAACGATTACGTTTACCTCTTCCCCCGGAACAATTTCGTCTATGTTCCGCTTAAATTCCTCCTTTGACGCCACGCCTTCGGATTTATAGTCTATATCCACGATGACGTCGTCTCCCGCAACCCTTACAATCTTTCCCTTGATTAAAGAACCCGGTTTAAAACCCGCTATTTTCTCCTCAAGAAGTTTTCCTACGTCCTGTGTGGTCATTATGCCGCACCTCCCCATATCCTTTTTTTTTCATATACTGTTTTACAGCAAATATAAAATCCTCCGGGGTTGAAGTCCCGGAAATTAGTCCCACGGAATCAATGCCGGCGAAAGACGTCCCTGACAGTTCGTCCATAGTTTCAACGTGCGCAACTTTATCGTTGAAACGCAGGCAGTTGCGGTACAACTTTGCCGTATTCGAACTGGTCTTTCCTCCGAGAACAAGAACCATATCCGCCAGCCTGCTTATCTCCGCGGATTCATCCTGCCTTTCACCGGTGACCCTGCATATGGTATTGTACACCATCGTCTGCCTGAAGCCTGTACAGTCGATGAAAGAACAGGCTGTTTTGAAATAGTCTTTGAACGAGAGGGTGGTCTGCCCTATCACCGCCGCCTTACAACAGTTTGACTTCACGCATACAGTTTTGCTCAATCCGCCAACGCTTTGCGGCGGCTGGACTGCATCGGCGGCAGATACTTCGCTGAGAACGCAAACGTTCCTGCCATATTCTTTCAGGGCTACCACCTCCGGATGATTTTTATTGCCTATTATTATAATTAAATATTGTTCCCTGTCCAATTTTTTTATAAGAGAATGTATTTTTTTGACCGAAGGGCAGGTTGCATCGTATATCTCCACCCCCCTTTTTTTCAGCCGGTTAATTACATCGGGACCGATGCCGTGAGACCTCACTATGAACGGCCCTCCTTCCACTTCCCGTTCACTGCCGACCACCTTCAGCCCTTTTGCTTTCAGGTTGTTCATCACCAGAGGATTATGAACTATATCTCCGATGCTGTAAAGACACCTGTGTTTCTCAAGAAGGCGCTCGGCGGCCCGCACGCTTCGCCTCACACCGAAACAAAACCCCGTATTTTCGGCAACAATCAGTTTTTTCATT
>CAYPTS010000108.1:0-3275 GCA_964413825.1 uncultured bacterium | reverse complement strand
GGAAACCGGAATTGTCCTGTCCGGAATAGCATACGAATACGTCAGGGAAATAAAGAAAAAAAGGAACCTGCCGCTTCATATTTTCAGGGCATTCTCCTGCCCTCTTCCGGAGAAAAAAATCGCCGGTTTTATAAAAAACAAAAAGAAAATCATTGTCATGGAAGAAGGCGACCCTGTACTTGAAGAACAACTCTACATTATCGCAAAGAAAACAGGGGCAAAAGTTGCAATACACGGAAAAATGGACGGCATGGTGCCGGCGGAAGGCGAATTTTCGCCGGAACTGGCGGAAGAATGCCTCGACAGGATTTCCGGCACAAAAGAGAGAAAAGACGCCGTTTATGCAGACCTGCCCGCAAGGATGCCAGTCCTGTGCCCGGGATGTTCACACCTCGGTTCGTTTTACATCCTGAAAAAAGTATTCGGGAAAGACTCAATATTTCCCGGAGACATCGGCTGTTACACACTGGGGGTCCAGACCGGCGCCATAGATACCTGCCTGTGCATGGGCGCCGGCATAAGTATCGGGTCGGGCATATCGAGGTTTGAGAAAAAACGTACGGTTATCTCCATAATAGGCGATTCCACCTTTTTCCACGCCGGCATCACCGCACTTGTAAACGCCTGCTACAACAAGGCAAACATGGTCATAGCAATACTCGATAACCGTACCACCGCAATGACCGGACACCAGCCGCACCCGGGAACCGGCATGACGGCAGACGGGGAGAAAACCGTCGAGATTGACATTGAAAAAATGGCATACGCCTGCGGTGCGAACACGGTTGTAACCATAGACCCGTACAAAATAAAAGAGTCCGTTGGAAAACTCAAAGAACTGAAAAACGGCAAGGGCGTCCGCGTCATCATAGCAAAACGCGGATGCGTATTTACCGACCGCGGCAAAAAGGACAAATTCACGGTAGATGCCGAAAAGTGCAGGGGCTGTGAAATCTGCATGCAGATAAAGTGCCCCGCAATTTCATTTAAGAAAGGCAAAGCGGAAATATCCGTTTACTGCAGCGGATGCGGCATCTGCGCCGAAATATGCCCCTTCGGCGCAATCAAAAAAGAAAAAAATGACGAAAGAAAAAAGGTGTGACGTGCTCATAGCGGGAGTCGGCGGACAGGGAATAGTCCTTTGCTCGAACATCCTTGGAGCCGCGTGCATTATCGAAGGCCTTCCGGTAAAGGGCGCAGAGGTTCACGGGATGGCCCAAAGGGGCGGCTCGGTCGAGGCGCACGTAAGAATCGGCTGTATCTACGGACCGAGAATACCGGAAAATTCCGCAGACGTCCTGATTGCGATGGAGCCGCTCGAGGGAGCGCGGTTTTCCCGCTACCTAAAAAACGGCGGCGCCGCAATCGTCAACACGTTCAAAATTCCCCTCCTCGGGCGGGACTACGATACCGGAGAGATGCTTGAAGTTATCAGAAAAAAAACTCCGGACGTAACCGCCCGGGACTTCACATCCGAAGCAGTCAAAGCCGGCTCGCTCAAGGCCCTCAACGTCCTGATGCTTGGAGCCGCGGCTGCACGCATACCTCTGGAAATGGCAAGCATAACCGACGCGGTAAAGATGAGCGTCAAAAAACAGTTTACAGAAATGAATCTTGCTGCCTTCAGCCTCGGCATATCAACGGCGGAACGGAAATAGGGTTTCCCCGTCTATTTTATCAGCAACAGGAAAATTGAAAGCGCAAGAGTATAGAAACCGAAGAGATAGAGGCGTCCTGACAGGAAAACCTTTTTCAGGATGTAAAGGGCGCACAACCCGAAAAATAAAGAAGTGACAAAACCGGCAAGAAGAAACTGCGGCGGCAAAGATGTAAAATCCTTTATTCCCAGAATTACCGCCCCGGCTATGGCTGGTATTGCCAGAAGGAAAGAAAACCTGAACGCCTCCTCGTCCTTCACCCCTGCAATTTTAGCCGCTGATATGGTCGCACCCGAACGGGAAACCCCTGGAAGAAGCGCCAGCGCCTGCATCAACCCTACAAAAAACGCCTTTCCTGCGTTTATTTCTCCGCCACTTTTTCTTGCGGAAAGAAACAGAAGGGCAGAGGTGATAAGAAACGTGAAACGCACGGTTTCAAGCGTGGCAAGAGATTCAACGCAGGGTTTCAAAAGGATGCCTGCAACCCCGGTAACAACTGTGGCATAAATAATGTACAGGGCTATCCTGAATTCATAACTCTTTCTGTCAAACGAGAAAAAAGCCCTTCCGACCCGGGCGATATCCCTGCGGAAAAAAATGAAAATTACCACAAGCGAAGCAAGATGTAGAAATATGTCAAAGGAGACACTGCCCTCCAGACCGAACAACTCACGGAAAACGACAAGGTGTCCGGAACTGCTTATCGGAAGCCATTCGGCAATCCCCTGCACAACCCCGAGTATGAATGCGTCTGCCACTTTATTTGTAAATCTGTTAATATTTTGTGAACCACGTAATATTATCCTCCCTCTCCCTTGAGGGGAGAGGGCTGGGGTGAGGGTGTTGAGAGCCTGTACAATTTCACCCCCACCTAAATCCTCCCCCCTCAAGGGGGAGGAACGTGGTTTAGTGAGCTCTTTATCAGAAACCGCCCGGCGTTACATACACCTTTCTGTTATACTTTCATTAGCGGAATTTGTAGATTATGTCGTCGGAATCCGCAGGTGCGGAAATATCACCTTTATCCGTTTCCAGCCTGCCGTTGGGTCCTGCCGAGTACAGAACCATCACGGGCTCAGCAAGACTGTAAAACAAACCGTATGCCCTTCCCCACGGGTCCAGGGGAGTGCCTTTGCAGGTGGACGAAGCAATCGGGAAATCTCCGTCAACCGGGTCATCATCCCATAAGGTGCCGGTTAAAACGGGCACGTCCCCGTAACCCTTAGCTGGATCCAGAACGCCCTTTTCCTGAAATACCTGATAAGGACCGTCCCAGTGATAAACAGGTATGACAGATGTATCTTTCCATGTGGCCGACGGTACAGTTTCATCTATATCCAGGACTTTTATAGGATAATCATCCGTATCATGGGATGCAAGGTCGCACAAACGCACGTAATAGCCGCAGTCAAGTTTTGCCATCGTTATAACGCTGGAAAGAGCCGCCATCTCAGCGTTCGCCTTGTCCACCAGCGCTTTTGCACGGGACTTTCTTATGGCAGGCAGAAGAAGTCCCGCCAATACAGCGATTATCACCATTACCACCAGCAACTCTATCAGTGTAAAACCTTTTCTCTTCATGTCGTCCTCCGTATTATTGTCCCCACGCAATTTTAT
>CAYPTS010000107.1:0-3300 GCA_964413825.1 uncultured bacterium | reverse complement strand
GTTTACTGGATGAGCCGGGACCAGCGCGTAGACGATAACTGGTCTTTATTGTACGCGGTTGAAACTGCTGAAAAGTTGAAGCGGCCGCTCGGAGTTGTCTTTACTCTTGCCGATTCTTTTTCCGGAGCTGCAAAACGCCAGTATTCCTTTATGCTTTCCGGCCTTGCCATGGTTGAAAGGCGCCTCGCAAATCTCGGTATTCCTTTTTTCGTTTGTCCCGGCAATCCGCCTGCCGAAATATTAAGGTTTGTCCATCAAAATGCGGTTGGGGCGCTCATTACGGACTTTTCCCCGTTAAAGATAACCCGGAAGTGGAAAAAAAAAGTTGCCGGAGGAATTAAAACTGCTTTTTTCGAGGTTGACAGCCATAATATTGTTCCATGCCGGCATGTTTCGAACAAACAGGAGTTTTCAGCCCGAACCATCAGGCCGAAAATACACAGGCTATTACCGGAGTTCTTAACCGGATTTCCGGTTATCAAGCGCCATGCGTTTCCATGGGAAGAAGAATACCGCGGAAATGATTTTGCAGAACTTGCCGGAACGTTGAAAGTTAGAGATGCCGCGGGTGATTGTTGCCGGTTTAAGCCGGGGGAATCAGAAGCGATGAAGATTCTCCGGGAGTTTATAAGGAAAAAACTTGACGGTTATGAAAATAACCGGAACAATCCGGCGGCGGACGGACAGTCCAACCTTTCACCGTATATTCATTTCGGGCAGATTTCCGCTCAGAGGATAGCGTTTGAAGTGCAAAAAGCGGGAAAGGATTTTAAGTCTACCGAATCTTTTCTGGAAGAACTTATTGTACGCAGGGAACTCTCGGAAAACTTCTGTTTTTACAATCATGGTTATGACTTATTCGATGGTTTTCCCATGTGGGCGAAACGGACGCTCGGCATGCATAGGAAAGACCGGCGCGATTACGTGTATTCCAGAAGCCGGTTCGAGTCTGCCGCAACCCATGATGATTTGTGGAATGCGGCGCAGAAGCAGATGACTGCCGGAGGAAAGATGCACGGCTACGTGAGAATGTACTGGGCGAAAAAAATTCTGGAGTGGAGCGGTACGCCTGAAGAGGCGCTCGATACCGCAATCTACCTCAATGACCGTTACGAACTTGACGGAAGAGACCCGAACGGTTATGCGGGCATTGCCTGGTCAATAGGCGGGCTTCATGACCGCCCCTGGTTCAATCGTCCGGTATTCGGTTCTGTAAGATTCATGAGCCGCGGCGGAATGGCGGGCAAATTCGACGTGGAAAAATACGTGGAAAATCAAAGGTCGGGAGGAGGTTGACAGGAGGCGTGATTTCTGATAACATCCTACCGTAAATTTGAAAGAGGATGTGCAGAGAATGGAAAAAGATAAATTTAAAATAGGTGAAAAAGGAAGTATTGAAGAAAACATAAAGCGCCTCGAGAGGGAACTGGAAGAAGCGTTTAAGGCATCAAAAGGCGCTCCCATGATAAAAAGTTCGGATACGGGGAAAAAGGACGAAAAACCCGTTACGGAGAAAATTCCTGAACCGTCCGCGCCGGAAATTGCGGTTCCTGCAAGAAAGCACGTTCCGGATTACGGCTATCTGCAGAATTCAAAAGAAGAATCCTTCAATCCGTTTAAAAGTTCCAGGTTTTACATAGTCATACTTGGAATCGCGGCGTTCGCCATCGTGATTTTTAAGGCTCCCGTATTCAAATATACCACGCCTTTCAGGCCTGATGGCGACCTGCCTCAGATAGAGGTGGGTTTCAGGTACTACAACAATATACTGGGCAGGCAGACCAGGTCTGAAACGATAGTAAATGTCGGCAATGATAAGATAACGGTACGCATGCCGATGTCCGAGTGGGTTAACTTGCCCAAAGAAAAGAAACTGCTCATTTTGAAATATGTCCAGAAACAAAAATAAACCGCACCGTTGCGGTGAAATGTCGAAATCTTACCTGATAGCGGATTTTCGGGTATAATAGCGATATGAAAGGGAAAACAAAACAAGGTTTCTGGCTGATTGAAATACTTGTAGTCACAATAATATTTATAATTATTGCCGCTATAAGCATGGTTCTTGTCGGGAATGTAATTCAGAAATCGAAGGTTGTAAGCGCCAAATCGCAAATTGCACAGCTTTCCCTCCTCCTTGAAGCGGTTAAAGACGATACCGGTTATTACCCAGCATTTCTTCACAATCTGACCTTGCAGTCGCCCCCTAAACTTCAGGAAAAAGGATGGAACGGCGCATATACGGCAGTGGTTCCTCTCGACCCGTGGGGTTCGCCATATTTTTACAGGATTCCGCCTACCACGCTGTTTAACTCTCCTCCGGTCCCGAGAACTCCCGGCACTCCCGATACCTACACCATGGATTTTGAAACCAACCCGGGCAAGGGGCTTCTGCACATAGAAAACTACGGTGTAACCGCCTGTGATATCAAGTTAAACGGCGTCGTAGTCGTGTATGAATACGAGTTTAAGAATAATCCCCGTCAGCAGATAATAGAGAAAGAGATAGACCTGCTTGACGGAAACAACTTTCTTGTCTGGGCAAGAAGCAAACCTGGAGAGTTTCTCGTAGCCAATATTTCCGCGGATAACGTGCCTACCGACAGATATTTTATTCTCGGCAGTTACGGGAAGAACAGAGCAACCGGCGGCAAAGGGTTTGACGAAGATATCGTATGGCATTCCCTGTATTATCCTAACTTCCAACCCGGCGGCATAATCGCAGATTAGTTGAATTTTTCCGCAATGTATTGCCCCACCCTGTGCGTTATGGCGATTACCAGTATGACTATGAGAAGATGTTCTGTTATGACCTTAAACGGTTTTTCCTTCTGTTGCCTTGCCAGTATGTAACTGAACGCTACCAGCAGGACAGTGCCCCACGCAATGCTGACGGCAACCGCAGTTGCCAGAGGAAAAAAAAGCACAGGTATAAAAAAAGTTGAAGAGAACAAGAATTTGAAAAAAAACGTTGACAGGGTCGCCGTCCATATCTCCAGAGGTCCGTGTTTTATTTCAGATTCTTCGGAAATGTGGATTCCGAGAGCATCGGAAAAGGCGTCTGCAACGGCAATGGTAAGAATGCCGCCCAGTATGACTGTCTTTGAATGCGTTCCGGAATGAAGTCCGACAATCAGCCCGAGCGTCGTTATGATGCCCGACGTAAGGCCGAAACTGAAACCGGTTTTCAGCGAATGTTTTATCAGCATGGATTTTATTATAGCATATTGCACGAATACTCAACATCTCAAGTTCCGACATAAGGAAACAGAGAGGAAAGAAAGCAGTTTCCGTGCTCGA
>CAYPTS010000106.1:1399-3300 GCA_964413825.1 uncultured bacterium | reverse complement strand
ACAACCGCTATGAATCTCTGCCTCACCCCGTATTTTTCCGTAATGGGATAGCCGTGCAGACCCGGGTATGCAAGCCCTGCCAACACCGCAGAGTAAAGGTTTGCACTCAGGTCAGGCAGTCCCCCGCGCGACTTCGTCATAACCGTTGAAGCCAAACCCGTAAGGTCGGTAGTAAACGTCGCCCGATACCCCATGGAATTCAGATGCTTGACAACCTTTAACGCCATATCTTTCAAAAGCGTGTACGTTTCAGCCTGCGCATAAACATAGGGACCTGTGGTTTCCGCTGGAGTCACCTTTGCCGTATCCACTACACTGTGGGGAAAATGCAGTCCCATTACAATCACCGACCTGGCATCTGCAATGTAGTCCTGCGGAGATTTTAGATTCAGCGTTTCGGTATACACTTCCGGCACGTAATGCCCGTAAATCCAGCCTTTGTCTTTTACCGCTTTTCTTTCCGCAGGTATTTTAACTGTTTTCTCAAAACTTTTTTTGAATTCCTCAAACCTTTCCGTATTGAACGTGCCCGCCATATCAGCGCCCGCTTTTCTGCAAAAGGTCTTCAACTCATCCGTGTCGATTTTTTTCTTTCTCTCCGCCCCGCCGGCAAAAACCGCAGGTTTCAATTTTGCGCTTGTCAGTACGGTTGTAAACAGCATGTCTTCTCCGTATACGCCCGCTTTCTGCGCCACGACGTTGTCAGATATTTTCGTTCCCATAACCGCAGAGTACCCCTTTACGTCAAGGTAATGCGTTATGTCGAAAGCGGCATAAACCAGGTTGCGGCCCAATGCCCCGAAAACCTCGTCGTTTCCCCTGTTTTCCGGCGATATTCTCATGCCGATGGAAATCACCGATACGGCATCAGGCAGGTGTAGTTGCGGACGCACCGCTTCATCTTTCTTGAAAGAATCCGCCGAAGAAACCGCGCAAACGTCCATCCCCTTTTCCCTGCATATCTTTTCTATCTCCTGCAAGGCGGTCTTTCCGGTAACCGACGGTTTCTTCTTTCTTTTGGGCGCACGGCAGTAGTTCTTGTCATAATACCTCTTCTCCGGCACCATGCAGAACTTCAGACAGCATCCTTCCTCGCCTTTGAAAAATCCGTACTTCTCCATGTGTTCAAGGATAACTTCCTCATTGACTTTCTCCGGTATTTTCAGGGCAAGGTTCAGACCGAAATTTTCCGCCCACGAACACCGCCATTTATTGGTATCAGGAAACTTAAACGTTTTTCCCCCTATCTCTATCTCGTTTATCTTTTTCACCTCTTTGCGGAAGGCGTCGGTCGGACAGGTTTTTACGCATTCCATGCACCTGTCGCACAACGCAGGGCCGTTATACATCGGGGTTGGTTTCAGTTCAGCTTCTGTTACTATCGAGACAACTCTCTGCCGCGGCCCGTACTCCCGGGTCAGGAACAATCCCGACCAGCCAATTTCCCCCAGGCCTGCCGCAACCGCGGCATACCGGTGCACAAGGTCGGAAGCGAAATCCACCTTCAGGTCTTTGTAGGCATTGTACCGCCAGATGTTGCTAGCAGTTATGGGAAGCGCCGTATATCCCCTGTCTTCAAGAAACCGTGCAAGGATGAACGAAATATCGTCCAGTCTTGAGTTGATAAGCCCCTGCACCCCGTACGGTCCGGTATCATGAGGAGTAGGCTCGCCTCCCAGTTCCACGGTTGCATCCGGATGGTGGATGCCCACGACAACTACAGATTTTGCACCGGGAAGCAGTCCGTTGGGACTCATCCTCACAGGTGCATTTTTGAATCTCTCAACTGGCGCTATGCCTGCCATGTCACATCCCAGTTCCTTCGCTTTCTTCAAAACCTCTTTTGTTATATCCATTGCTTTCTCCTGTCCCCCGAACTGACGTTTTCCGTCATTGCGAGC
>CAYPTS010000106.1:0-1299 GCA_964413825.1 uncultured bacterium | reverse complement strand
TCCGTCGTCATTGCGAGCGTCTTGTGCGCGGCAATCTCAACCTTGATATGAGATTGCGGAGCCTGCCCCGAGTCTGTCATTGAGATTGCTTCGTCACACAAAGCATTCCTCGCAATGACAAGCGAGGGGTCTCATTCCTCGCAATGACAATCAATGAGGGGTGATTGTCTTGCTGATTTGTTCGGCGGTTTCTTCCATTTTCTTAAGCACCAAATCCTTATGTTTTCCTTTAAACCTGAACTCCGGCAGGAAAAGCCCCAGCGCCGCTATAGCCCTGCCCTCCTGCCTTATGGGAAAAGCGACGGCAACTACCTCATTTTTTCCGTAATACACCATATCCTGTTTTCTTATAATATTCAGGCAATCTTTCAGTTTCTTCATGGTTGTCGCCTCGGGCCACGAATTCTTATCAGGCAACCCCCTGACCTTTATAAAGCTGTCAAGTTCTGCGCCCGACAGGTAAGAAATGAGCAGGCGTCCCGTGGCGGTATTATAAATGTTTTCGTTGAGCAGATAATCATTCCTCACATTCATTACCCGGTTACCGTCAATCTGCAGGAGAGTAGACCTTTTGCCTTGATGAAGGACCACAATCAAAACCGTCTCCCGCACCTCCGATGCAAGGCGGGAAAGCAAAGGTTCGGCAGCATTCACAATATCTTTGCGGTACGGCCCGTTGCGGGAAAGGTAGTAGACGCGCGGGCCCAGAACGTATCCCCTCTTCCTGTCCACCTGTTCCAGAAAATTCTGCTCGCACAGAGTTTTTACGATATTGGCGCAGGTTCCCGGATTCAACCCCGCATGCGCGGCGATAGCGCTCAAGGTCTTCGGATTCTCCGTGCCATCCGAAACAAAATCCAGTATCTTTGTCGCCCTTTCCAGTACCTGTATCATCGCTTCTCCTGTTTTATAATGTGGAACTACATTTTATATTATTATACATATAAAAATAAAAAATGTCAAGAGAAAAAGAAGATTGTTAAAAACACTTCAGAAAATCATTGGGATTGCTTCGTCATATAAAGCATTCCTCGCAATGACGTATGCATCCTATACGAATAGGGCTTTTTTCTGTTTGTAGGAAGCGTATGCTTTTTCCGTAACGTCCATTATATGCAGGGCGTTCTTCCATCCGTTTGTTTCCGGTGATTTTTTCTTCAATATGCAGTCCGCAAAGTACTCGCACTCCGCGGTATAGGGATTGATTTTTTTAAACGGTACGTTTCTGAACCTGCGCACGACATCCTTGCTCTGTTTTGCATCATAACCGCCGGCTCCGATTCCGAAGATGCCTTCAAC
>CAYPTS010000105.1:0-3340 GCA_964413825.1 uncultured bacterium | reverse complement strand
GCGCGGATACCGGCGTTATCGGTCCCGGCATCCCCCATTAACTTTTTTATCAGGCACTGCCTGTTCACATAAATGACAAAGTCGTTGCAAGTTAGGATTCCTTCACTCGTCATTGCGAGGAGCGAAGCGACGAAGCAATCTCAATGAGATTGCCACGGCACAAAACGCCTCGCAATGACAAACAACGGAGGTGCGATATGGACAGAAAGAATGGAATGGCCGGATTTACCTTGATAGAACTTCTGGTCGTGGTGGCCATCATAGCCATCCTCGCCGCCATGCTCCTGCCGGCTCTGAGCCAAGCAAGAGAGAGAGCGAGACAATCCGTCTGCATAAATAACCTCAGGCAGATAGGTCTGGCGTTACTTATGTATGCGCAGGACTGGGAAGGTTTTATCATAACGGACCTCTGGTATAACTATGAGGCAGACGGCAATCTTACAGGATACGATATAGACGCAAAAAACTGGGTCTGTCCGAGCAGACCTTTACCGGCACAGTGGAGGTCTGACAAACCACGGGGTCTTGATATCAGTTATTACCCCAGTTACGCTATCAATTACTATGTACGCAGAGGGAATGACTCCGGCTTAGGCCCAAACCTCGGCAGGCTGACGAGAATCGCAAAGCCGTCGGAGACATTCATACTCGCAGACGGAGTAAACACCGCTGCTATCTATCCATGGACCCCTGAACGTATTCAGTACCGTCACAACGAGGGAACAGATATACTTTACTGCGACGGGCATGCGGGATGGAAAAGCAGAGATGAAATATATAACCGGCTGGCAAAATCCCCGTATACTGACCCTTTCTGGGGCTATAAATAATCTCGTCGTTATCAGGACAGATATTCCGTCCCGGCAGTATGCCAGCGGATATTACGCACACAAGTTCTTCTCGCATTCAACAGGGGCTCGTGATGAAATAAATAGTACCATGGAAGTTTTCAGTCGTATCCCGGAAACATACAGGGGGAAATAAGAATGCCAATTATGAAAAAAGCAAAAATCGGTGTTGTGGGGCTGGGAGGGCGCGGAACATTTTTCTGCCAAATGCTGCGGGAAACACCTTCAACCGAACTTGTGGCAGTGTGCGACAAAGCAGCCCGGAGACTTGAGTCTTTTGCATGTGAAAGCAGAAAGATACGTCTCTTTACCGATTTGAAAGAGATGGTAAAGATGGAAGGACTGGACGGCGTAATCGTAGCGACTAATGACCCCGACCATACCCAACCGGCGCTGATTACCCTAAAAGCCGGCAAGCACTGCTTGGTGGAAAAGCCGCTGGCGCAAACCGTGGATGATTGCGAGGAAATACTGAAGGCCGCAGAAATGTCCGGCGCCACCTTAATGGTTGGCTTTGAACTAAGGTATTGCTCAATGTTTCAGAAAATGCGCGAATTGATTGATAAGGGCGTCATCGGCGATATTAAGATGGGATGGGCGATTGATAACGTATCTGTCGGAGGGATGGCCTTTTTCCACAGTAAATGCGGAACAAAAGCATTTATCAAAAGTCTTTCCCTCCAGAAGGGATGCCATACCATAGACCTTCTCAACTGGTTTATGGACGGCCATCCTGTCTCCATATATGCCAGCGGCGGACTGAACTTCTTCGGCGGGACAGAGCCTACCGACAAACGATGCCGTAATTGTGAACGGGCACGAACCTGTCCTGAATACCTTGAGTTGCAAACCAAGGAACGCTGCGGCATCAGTTTTACCAATGACGACCTGTGCGCCTTCGGTTCCCATATAAACGTAGATGACAACATCCTCTCTATCATTCAATATGACAATGGACGCCGGGCGTTTTACGCGGAATGTCACTTTACCCCGGAATACACAAGGGAATTCACATTCATCGGTGATAAGGGAAAAATGGTCGGACAGTATACCAATGAGAAATTTTTTATCCAGGTTATTCACCGTTACTCCGGAAAGACGGAAACATACGAGGTACCGCCAAATACGGAAGGTGGGCACGGAGGCGGAGATAAAAGGATTCTAAAGGAGTTTGTATCCTGTTGCATAGGAGCGTGCAAACACCCCCTTGCTGACGGGACGGCCGGTTACGACAGCACTTTCGTGGCGGAATACATACAAAAAAGCATAGAAACAGGGCAGATAATTTTCAAAAAAAACGCAGTCAGCCAGAAACAGGCAGAGGAAAGAGAGAGATGAAAAAGAAAATAATATTTTTTCTTATAATAATGTTTTTAGCCCGCAATCTTTTTGCCGGTAATAAGGTTGCATTGGTTGATTTTGAAATACGAAAAGGGGTAATTATGACAAAAAACGCCCTTGACAAACTGGGCGTGGAATATGACCTTTACACACGGGACTCTTTTGACCGGATATCTCTCTCCTCATACAATTTGCTCATCTTCGGGGAATCCTTAAGCCGTTCATTCCTCAATAAATACTCTGAAGAACTGGGAAGATTTTTGAAAGAGGGAGGAAATATTCTTTGTTTAAGGGCGGACAATCAGGACCTCTGGCTCCCGTCCTCACTTTCTTTCCAAAAGGATACTACCGTTACCCATGCCGGCGCGCTCATCATAGCTCCTGACCATCCCCTTTTAAATGAACCACATTGTTTTACCAGAAATTTCCTTGATTCCCCCACTGAAATTTCCTTTTACTTCCTTTAATCTCGTTCACGGCGGAGGAATGTACGCCAGCATTACCAGACCGGCCAAGGATTGGAACTTACTCGTCCAGGGAACTTTTATCCGCTATGGAACGGAAACCTTTAAGGGAGAACCTCACTACGGTCTTATTGAAGGAAGTTTCGGAAAAGGGAAAATTGTCTGCACACAAATAGTGGCAGTTCTTTCCTTTGTTGAAGACAGGTCTAAGGAAGGCAAAGATTTTTTTGAGAATCTCATTAATTATTTCGGGATTCTGAAGGATGAAAAATGAAAAAAATAATTTCTTCTTTGATGTTTTGTTTACTGGTATCTCCTTCTCATGCCGGTTACTTTGAGACAAAGTTAACCACCGAGGAATCCATGAGGGTTGAAAATATTGATAAAGAAAATCTCGCGGTTCTTGACGAAATCAGAGAAGGGAAAAAACTCCTTCTTATAATGAACCAGATTCGCATCCCCGTTGACGAAAATAACCCCGATGCGGCTTTAAAGAAAGTAATTGAAGACTTAGATACCTGGTCAATGAAGGGGAATTTCAACGCAGTAATGACCGTATCCGTATGGCCGCTCACCTACCAGGGCGGGACATCAGAAATGAACCAGGAAGAGTGGGAAAGAAAGAAGGCGGTGTTGAATCCCATTTTAAAGGAACTGCATAAAAGAGGTATTCTCACCATCTGGTAT
>CAYPTS010000104.1:0-3344 GCA_964413825.1 uncultured bacterium | reverse complement strand
GGGAAATCCCTTGAGCATGAAGGACCAGGGTTTTGAAAAGAATACACAACAGGGCGCAACCACGGGAGCGGCAAAAATCATACGGGACGGCATACTCATAGAATCGCCGGAAACGGTTATTGAGCACATGGAAAAAATCATGTTCCCGCGCTGGGAAACGGAACTCCGCAAACTCGAGAATACGCAGGACGAAACGGTTAAAAATCTTATCGCAGGAGAGGTTGAGGTTCAGAAACTCTTCGGCATGAACATGCTCAAGGGTCCCTACGGCGGATTTTTCACTTTTCCGGCTTTTCTTTACACCCTGTACGGATATGCAAACTACTTTATGGCATATGCGCTCTATCCTGAAGTCATTGAACGCGGATTCAGGATATATGCCGATACCGCGGAAGTTTATAACCGGATCGCCGCGCGTGCAATAATAGAAGGAGGACTCCCCCGCCTCGTGCGACTTGACCATGACATGGCGGATTCGCGCGGCACGCTGGTTGATGTTAAGACACTTGATAAGCTCTGGTTCCCGCATTTCGCCCGTTCCATAAAGCCCTTCCTTGACGCAGGTATCCGGCTCATATGGCACTGCGACGGCAACCTCATGGAGATGGTTCCGCGCCTGCTTGAATGCGGACTGGGCGGTTTCCATGGCTTCCAGTACGAAGACGGAATGGATTACGAAAAAATCTGCAGGATGAAGACACGGGACGGAGACGGACTGTTCATAATAGCCGGCGTATCGGTCACAAGAACATTGCCGCACGGAAAGCCCGCGGACGTCAGGCGCCAGATGAACTGGCTTGTCGAGAAGGGACCGAAGGCGGGGCTGATGCTCGGATGCTCAAGCTCCATAGCACCGGGCGTGCCAATGGAAAACATGAAAACCCTCATAGAAGGATTCAATTACTACCGAACACACGGGAAAGGTTGAAAATGGACAAAAGGAAAAACAAGATAAGGGTAGGGGTGGTGGGAGTGGGAAGGGGAGCGGGATTTGCGAAAGGGGCAGGTCCGCACCTGGGGATGGAACTGGTGGCGCTGTGCGACATGTGGGAGGAGCGTCTTCGCCAGCTGGGGAAAGAGCTCAACGTAGCAACCTACACCGACTACGATAAATTCCTTGAGCACAAAATGGATGCTGTAATCCTTGCAAACTATTTCCACCAGCACGCTCCCTTTGCCGTTAAAGCCTTGAAGGCGGGCATGCACGTGATGAGCGAAACCTCCGCCTGTTTTACACTTGCGGAAGGCGTGGAACTGATAGAAACCGTTGAAAAAACAGGCAGGATATACATGTTCGCCGAAAACTATCCGTACATGGTCTTCAACCAGGAGATGCAGAGACTGTACAGAAAAGGAGAAGTGGGCGAGTTCAAATACGGCGAAGGCGAGTACGTGCATCCCATGGCTGCTGTTTCTTATAACTCTATCTCTCCCGGCCTCAACCACTGGCGCAACTGGATTCCGGCAACATACTATTGCACCCACGCCCTGGCGCCTGTCATGTTCATAACGGACACGCGTCCTGTAAAGGTCAACGGATTTGTAATTGCACACGACATCAGGGATGTAGTGCATTTTGGGAAGACCGTAAGGCGCAATGACGTCGCGTCCTGCATAATTGTCAGGATGGACAACGGCGCCGTGGCAAAACTGCTTCAGTATGGACTCAAAGGACACGGCATCTGGGTCCGGATACACGGCAACATGGGACTTATGGAAAACCTGCGTTCAGGCAGTACGGGCATGCTGAGGGTGAGAAAAGAACCCTTTGATAAAAAGCCGGACGAACCTGTGGAAAAAATTTATACTCCCGAGTTCCCGGGATATGCAAAAGACGCCGTCAAATACGGACACGGCGGCGGGGACTTCTTCATGAACTATAATTTCGCAAAAGCAATACAAACAGGCAAACAGCCGTTTCTCGACGTTTACAGGGGCGTGGCAATGTCAATAGTCGGCATTCTCGCTTACAGGTCTGCACTTAACGACTCAAACACGCTTGAAGTGCCTGACTTCCGCAATAAGTCGGAACGGCGGAAATACGCTAACGACGACTGGAATCCCGACCCTTCAAGACACAAGAAAGGATACCCGTTCCCCAGCATACTTGGAGATATCAAGCCTACACAGGCAGGACTGAAGTTTGCAAAAAAGGTCTGGAAGGAAACAGGATACATCGGCAAATAAAAATGCAACCTTCCGTATCCTCTCCCATTTGGGGAGAGGATTGAGGTGAGGGGGAAAAGGATAGTGAAAACACTGTTTGAAGTAAGACCCGTTGACGAAAAATTCTATGCCGACAGAATCAGAGACTTCCTGCCGAAGCGGATTATTGATATCCACACGCACATCTGGCTCAAAAACATGAAAAAATCTTCCGGACAGGAAAAGAGGGTTGTATCATGGCCATCTCTTGTAGCAGATGAAAATCCCGTGGAAGACCTCATCGAAACATATAAATTGCTTCTGCCCGGCAAGACCGTTACTCCCTTGATTTTCAACAATCCGGCGAGAGGCGAAAATCTTGATTCTCTTAACAGGTACGTCGCTGAATCAGC
The DNA here is from genome assembly GCA_964413825.1 of uncultured bacterium. Lineage (GTDB taxonomy): Bacteria > Ratteibacteria > UBA8468 > B48-G9 > JAFGKM01 > JAFGKM01. The sequence goes on along the minus strand of CAYPTS010000104.1, from coordinate 786 downwards.
CGAACGACACAACCTTCCCGCCCTGATGCTTTCACGTCCGGAATGGACAGGGGAGGAGTTTGAACGGAAACTCAACGAAGGAAGTTTTCTCGGCGCCAAGCCCTACCTTTCATTTGCACCGGAGGCCATACCGCCGAATGAAATCAGTATATTTGATTTTATTCCGCGCCATCAGCTTGACGTGCTTAACAAACGGAAGAGTATCCTGCTCCTTCACATCCCCCGTCCCGGACGGCTGAAAGACCCGGTCAACCTTACGCAGATGCGTGAAATAGAAGAGCAGTACACGGAGATAAAGCTCGTCATCGCACATGTCGGCAGGGCGTACTGCCCGGAAGACGTCGGAAACGCCTTCAGGGTTCTGGACGGTACAAGAATGTTCTTCGATATCTCGGCAAACACCAACGAAACCGTCTTCTGCCGGCTGATAGAAGCGGTGGGACCGGAGAGGATACTTTTCGGAAGCGACCTGCCCATTACCCGCATGCGCATGCGCCGCATCTGTGAAAACGGGACCTACGTGAACCTTGTTCCAAAAGGAATCTACGGCGACGTTTCCGGAGATAAGAACATGCGCGAGGTTGCGGGTGAAGAAGCGGAAAAACTGACCTTCTTTTTCTACGAAGAGATTATCGCATTCCTCAGGGCGGCTAAAAAAACAGGGCTGTCCGGAAGCGAAATGGAGAAAGTCTTTCATTCCAACGCCGCATCCCTCATTTAATCCAACTAACTTGTCATTGCGAGCGCTTTTTGCGCGGCAATCTCAACCCCGTTGTCATTGCGAGC
>CAYPTS010000103.1:0-3751 GCA_964413825.1 uncultured bacterium | reverse complement strand
GTGGGGCCAGTTATGTACCATCTGGGTGCGGCTCTGCTGGACTTGAACGACCCGCGCAAGATAATCGGCAGAACAAAAGGACCGATACTGGCTCCCGAAGAACCTTATGAGCGGACAGGAAAAGTCAGCAACGTGGTATTCAGCACCGGAGCGATTGTCGAAGACAACGGCGAGGTCAAGATATATTACGGAGCGGCCGACCTGTGCATCTGCCTGGCAACCACTAAAATCGATGCCCTTATTACCGCCTGCCGGTAAGAGACAAATGAATACGAAACGAGACGATTTACTGACTGCACTTTCAGGGGAAGCGACGAAAAAACCGGTATGGGCGGAAATGGGAATATCCGCAGAACTGAAGAAACAACTTGCCGGAGAAATCCCTTCAGGCCTGACCTTTGAGGAACATTTCGGCATCGCAAATTACATCTGCGGCAGCGTATGCCCCCCGGGAATAGTGGAGTGGGGAAGGTCTGGAGAACGAACGTTTGTAAAGAGCGGCCTCCTGCGCACAAGAAAAGACCTCAAACTTATAGGAGAGTATCTTCCCGACCCTGATGACGAGTCGCTCTACGAATCTCTGCGAGCAAAATTAAAGAACGCCCCAAAAAACCTCGCAAAATGCGTAACGACAGACCTGGGTGCAGGAGCGCCCATGGTATCAATGGGCATGGACTGGTTTTCGTACGCGCTTGCCGATGACCGCTCATTCGTCAAGGAAGTATTCATGCGGCATGCGGAATGGTGCGCTAAGGTGCATAAGAGACTGTGCGAAATGGAGTTTGACTTCATATGGTCGGGAGGTGACATCGCGTTTGGTTCAGGCCCGTTTTTCTCCCCGGATGTATTCAGGGAAATCTTACTGCCGGCAATGCGTCTTGGTGCCAGCACCATATCACTTCCATGGGCATATCACAGCGACGGAAATCTTATGCCGATTCTGGATGACCTGCTGTCTCTCGGCATGAATGCCCTCCACCCGTTTGAACCGGGAGCGATGGATATTCGGGCCGTCAAAAGAAAATACGGAAACCGGCTGTGCGTAATAGGGAATGTCAGTGTTGACACACTCGCACGGGGTACGCCGCAACAGGTAGAGAGGGAAACAGCCGGACTGCTACGCGACCTGCAGCCCCTCGGAGGATACATCATTTCCAGCAGTAACATGCTGACCGATTACACCGCGCCTGAAAACTTCCTTGCCATGAGCCGCTGTATTAAAAGCTATGTCGCTTACGCTTGCTCCGGGATAGGGTATAACGACGATATTATATAGGGGAGGGTACTCCTAAATCTTTGCAGATTTTTCTGACCAGATTATTTTTTATCTCAACGTGTCGCGGTATTGAAGACCTTTTGTCTAACACAGGATTACACCACCATGAATGGTTACTGCCTTCTCTGATGAACTCGCATCCATTTTTGCGCAAATGTGCTAAAACCTCACGTCTCTTCATACATGCACCACATCTTCCTGATAGTTTGATTCAGCGGCACGAAGAGCATCTTCACGATTGAATTCAATGGCCTCTTTCAAAGTTACTTTCAAACTCTCCAGCAGTTCTTTTTTTGTCCGCTCCTGACAATTCACTCCCGGAACTTCTTCAATCCATCCTATCCACCAGTCTCCATCCCGTTTTGTAATTGCAGTATAAGTATTTTGCATCATTCCTCCAACCGTTACTATTATTTGCTCTCTCGACCGCTACCTAATGATACCGCGAAACACCGCAAAAATCAACTCCGCGAATTGAGGTCTTTCCCTGCAATTGGTTGATGCATCATGATACAGCAATCATCATTATGCCCGTCAATTAGTCGAACACTTGATTCAGATAGCGTATCAAAGGTATAATTAACAGTACAAGGGAAAGCCCTTGCAAAAAAAGGAGGTCATTATGGACAGATTATGGAAGGGAGTCGTGATGCTCACAGCTTTATGCTTCATATTCGTTTCCGCAAAAGGCATTGCGGAGACGATTCCTTCCGAGGTGGACGTCCCGGAAGAGTTCTCATGGTACGGTGAATCCGGCGCAACAAGAGAACCCGTTTACGACGACCAAAAGAACGGACTGTGGTGGATTCCCGACAATATTCCTGCAGGACAGGAAAACACCCAGTGGGGCAACAGGGGATATGTGTTTGTAGGAACAAAAACTCCCGCACCCGAACCTTTACCGGCTCCGGAACCAGAAATAAGAGAGCGCGTAGTTGAGAGAATCGTGGAAAAACCCGTTGAGAAGATTGTCTACCGCGACAGAATCGTGGAAAAACCCGTTGAGAAGATTGTCTACCGCGACAAAATCGTGGAAAAACCCGTTGAGAAGATTGTCTACCGCGACAGGGTGCAAACAGAATCTGAATTTCTTAACCTGAAAGATGTTTTCTTCAATTGGGACAGTTCCCAACTCACGCCTCTTGCTCAGCAAACACTGAAAGAAAACGCCGCCGTACTCCGGGCAAATCCGAACGTTAAGGTTTTACTGGTAGGTTCCGCATCTCCCGAAGGCGATTCCGCCTACAATCAGGCACTTTCCGAAAGACGCATCATCGCCGTAAAGAACTATCTTGTGAACAATGAAAAGATTGCGGATGCAAAACTTCTGACCGAGGCAAAAGGTGAGCTTCCCACCGAATCGGAAGCAACCTGGCCTTTCGTGAGAAAGGTAGGTTTTGCAGTAGTGAAGTAACTTAGCAGCAGCTATGACAACCTTTTCCGCCCATCTTTCTCCTGAAAGGTGGGCGGAAAACTTTCGGCATTAAAATAAAAACAATCTATCATGAGCAGGATAAAACTAATGGTTCTGGATTTTGACGGGACATCGCTGGGCGGATACGAACCGTACGACAGGTTTCCGGACAACCTTTCAACCTTCCTCGATGAACTTTCCAGCGAAGGGATAATGTGGGCGACATGCACCACATGGCACCCGTTTATACAGGAAGAGGTCTTCAGGAAAAGCATTGTGAAAAGCAGGCCGGCAAGAGCCATAGGCAGGACAAGCCTTAATTGCGGATTGTACATCAACGGAAAAATCTATCTGGACGCTGAATGGGACCACGAGATGCTTGCAAAAAAAGCCGAGTTTGACAAAAACCACGTCCCGCAGATAAGGGATTTCGTAAAAACCTGCCCGGCAATAAAAACCTGCATAGAATATTTTGACTATATTTTTTCATTGGAATATGAAAACGGCAGGAATGAAATGGCGCAGATTCTCAACTCCTGCGACAGCATAAGAGAAAAAACTTACACGCTGTTTCATCACGAGGGAAAAAACTGCCAGATTTACCCTTACTACATGTCCAAAGGGCCTGCCGTAAAAAAAATACAAAAACAACTGGGCGTTTCCGCCGAATTCACAATGGTTGCAGGCGATGGAACAAACGACCTGTCGATGTTTTGTAAAGACATTGCAAAGTTCCAGGCAGCCCCTTCCAACGCTGCTCCTGAAGTAAAAAAACGGGTAACAGACAACGGCGGAATTGTAAGCGGACTGCCTTATTCTGACGGGGTAGTTGAAGCGGCGAAGGAATTGTTGTCCAAATAACAGGGTCAGGTCTTAAAACGGACAAGACCCCTGACGGAACAAACTGAGATTCCGACATAAGAATCCTTGGTACTGAGGGGAAAAGAAAGAGTTGACGTGCGAGTGTGGAAGCACAGTCATAAGACAAGGTGAAAAGCACCAAGCGTTCGGACGATTACCTTGCTCGGAGCTGTGTGAACCCTACGTAGCCTTGGCGAAGG
>CAYPTS010000102.1:0-3776 GCA_964413825.1 uncultured bacterium | reverse complement strand
TCCTATTTCCGGTCCAATCAAACTGCTCGTAAAGGTATATCCTGTTGACAGATGGATAACAATAGGGTATACTAAAAGGAGACAGGAGGTTGACAGAATGCAGTTCATAACGATAAGAGACCTGCGTAACAAATCGGCAAAGATTCAGGCGGACCTTCCGAAAGAAAAGGAGATGGTTCTTACGTCCAACGGGAAACCCATCGCCATTATCAGTGCCACTTCCCCGGAGAAGGTGGAGGAATCGCTTGCCATGATACGGCGCATGCGGGCAGTGGAAGCCGTAGATTCAATGCAGAGGCGTTCCGTGGAAGCAGGAACTGGCCATCTGACCCTGAATGAAATCAACCGGGAAATTGCCGCCGTGCGGAAGGGACAAAGAGCGAAATGAAGGTTGTTCTGGATACCAACGTCATCGTTTCCGGTCTTCTTTCTCCTTTCGGTCCGGCAGGAGAAATCATGCGGCTTGCCGCTTCAGGAGAACTGGAACTATGTTATGACGCCAGGATTATCTCCGAGTATAAAAGTGTATTGCTACGTAGCAAGTTTTCATTTCTCCCTGAATCCGTGGAAGACCTTATTGACCAGATACGATTCGCCGGGCACTTGACTACCGGAAGACCTCTTGCCAAAAGACTTCCGGACCGTGATGACGAACCTTTCTTAGAGGTGGCAATCGGGGGCGGAGCCAGGTATCTGGTGACAGGGAACCTCAAGCATTATCCTGCAGAAAAAACCGGAGGTATCAAGATATTGTCGCCGGCCGCATTTCTTGAAATCTACCGTAAACAACTGTGACAACAGAGGGCAGTTTTTCAGAGGGCTCGCACCGGAAACTTGACAATACATATATGTAGGAGTATACTTATATAAAAAGAGCAGGGGTGGTAAACATGGATAGAAAACTGACGCTTTTGATAGACGAAAAGGTCTGCAGGGAATTGCGGTTTCTGGTGCCAAAGAGAAAAATGAGCAAATTTGTGGAAGAAGCATTGAGAAAAAAGATTGAGCGGTTAAAAGAAGAAGACCCTGTGGAGAAAGGGTTTCAAATGATGGGCAAAGACAGGGCGAGGGAGAAGGAATCGGATGAATGGAGTGAAGCGGGTATAGGCGAGGGGTTTTGATGGAAACAAGGCGAGGGGATGTCTTTTGGGTCAATTTTGAACCCTCCACAGGCGGAGAAATAAAAAAAACGCGGCCTGCAGTTATAATGAGTACCGACAGGGCTAATCCCTATCTTAACAGGGTGGTAATAGTCCCTTTGTCTTCAAAAACCGACAAGGTTTATCCTTCGGAAGTCAAGGTTTCCCTGCAAAAGAAGGAGCACAAGGCAATGGCTGACCAGATAAGAGTTATCTCAAAACAACGGCTCCTTTCAAAAGTAGACGCTCTTTCATCCGAGGACATGAAAAAAATAGAAGAAAAAATAAAACTGTTTCTGGAGATACTATAATGATTAGAGTGAGGTTTGCGCCGAGCCCTACGGGGTACCTGCACATAGGCAATGCAAGGACAGCGCTGTTCAATTATCTTTTTGCAAGGAAGAACAACGGCAGGTTTATCTTGCGGATAGAAGATACGGATGCCGAGCGTTCGGCAAAAGAGTACGAGACTGCCCTGATGGAAGACCTGCGCTGGTTCGGCATTGAGTGGGACGAAGGACCGGATATCGGCGGGGAGTACGGGCCCTACCGGCAGATGGACCGTCTTGATACGTACAGGGAACTGGCAGATAATCTGTTGAAGGATGGAAAGGTTTACAAGTGTTACTGCACGCGCGAGGAGATAGAGGCAAGAAATAAACAGGCGGGCAAGAACGAGTCCGCGGGCTATGACAACAGGTGCAGGGGATTGACTGCCGCGGAGGTTGAAAAATACGAGGCGGAGGGCAGGAAGTTTGTCCTGCGGTTCAGGGTGCAGGAAAAATCCATCAAGGTAAACGACCTTATCAGGGGTGAGGTTGTCTTTGAGGGCGAACACATACCTGATTTTGTAATCATGAAGCCGGACAACATGCCGGTTTTTCACTTTGCCGTGGTTGTTGACGACTTCCTGATGAAGATTACTCATGTGGTAAGGGGTGAAGACCATCTTTCCAATACTCCCAAGCACATAATGCTTTTCAGGGCGCTGGGAGCGCCTGTCCCGCAGTTTGCCCACATGTCTATGACGCTGGGACCGGACAAGACGCGTTTGAGCAAGAGGCACGGCGCCACCTCCGTGCGGGCTTACAGGGACGAGGGTTACCTGCCGGAGGCTTTTTTCAACTACATATCCCTTCTCGGCTGGGGTGCTGAGGACAGCCAGGACCTATTTTCCAGAGAAGAACTCATACAGGCATTTTCAATAGAGAGATGCCAGAAGGCAAGTGCGGTTTTTTCTCCGGAAAAGCTTCTGTGGATGAACGGCGTGTATGTAAGAAAGACAACCCCGAAAAGAATTCTGGAGCTTTCAATGCCGTTTTTAAGGAAGGAAGGTATTGTTGAAGGCGAACTTACAGGGGAGCAGTCCGTATACATGGAGAAGGCGGTCGCACTTGAGCAGGAAAAGATAAAGCTTCTTAAGGAGGTTCCCTACCATATCTCTTTCTTTGTGAAGGAGCCGGATTATGAAGAGAAGGCAGTGAACAAGTATCTATCGGAAGCAGGCAAAAAGGTGCTTTCCGAAATAATGCCTGCACTTGAGAAATGCGCAGAATGGACGGTTGCCTGCCTTGAGGAAGAGGTAAGGCGGTTCTGCGAGGAGAAGGGATACAAACCCGGGGATGTGTTCCACCCGGTGAGGGTTGCGGTCAGCGGCAAGACAAAGGGTCCCGGGTTGTTTGAGATGCTGGAACACCTGGGCAGGGAAAAAGTACTGGAGAGAATAGGGAAAATCGTGCGCCCCCACTGATTGTCATTGCGAGGAGCCTGCCCCGTTCTACGGGGCGAAGCGACGCGGCAATCTATGAGATTGCTTCGCACAAAACGCTCGCAATGACAAAAGCGTCGTTTCGTAGCGAAGGAGTTTATCATGATAACCAGGGAAAAGGCGGAGGAACTGAAAGAGGGAGCAAAGAAACTGCTTGATAAAGCGGGTATTGTGATAACCGACAGGGAATACAGGGAAATGGAGATAGCCGACCTTGGACTGGGCATCCCCGAGGCGATAGGCCTGCAGATAGTGGTTTACGAGAACAATGACCGCTACTGCGCCAAGGAACTGGTGATGCTTCCCCGCCAGACCTGTCCGGAACACCGGCATCCCATGGTCTCCGCCTCAAATTCGGGCAAACAGGAGACCTTCAGGTGCAGGTACGGGGAAGTTTATCTTTACGTGCCCGGCGAGCCGGCAAAAACCCCGAAAGCAGTTCTGAAAGAGAGAAAAGAATATTTTACCGTATGGAACGAGGTGGTTTTGAAACCCGGAGACCAGTATACAATGCCCATTAATACCCTGCACTGGTTCCAGGGTGGAGAAGAGGGTGCGGTGGTCTCCGAGTTTTCTTCAACCAGTTCGGACGAGACAGACGTATTCACCGACCCCGGCATAAAACGCGCCCCCGAAATAGAGGGATGAAGACGGTAAATCAAATCTCCTCACTGCTTGTCATTGCGAGGAAGGGGATTCCTTCGCTTGTCATTGCGAGGAATGCTTCAAATGACGAAGCAATCTCATAGATTGCCGCGCACAATACGCTCGCAATGACAACGGGGCAAGCGGAGACAAAATGGAATACAAAAAAGATTTTGAGGAGTTGTTGCCGTATTTTGAGGCGTTCTGGAGTTGCGAAGTCCTCG
>CAYPTS010000101.1:0-4065 GCA_964413825.1 uncultured bacterium | reverse complement strand
CCTCGCAATGACAACAGGGGAATTTTTCAGAGGTTTCGTTGAAGTAAATTTGACAATTGACAACTTTTATAGTATATTCGCAGGACGGAAAATTTTAAAGTACCCGTTTCCCTTGTCATTGCGAGGGACACAAGTCCCGCGGCAATCTAAGAGATTGCTTCGCAAAAAACGCTCGCAATGACGGGGATGTTCGGGACAAGGGAGGAAAGCAATGGATAGGATAAGAAGAAGGAAGGGCGGTTTTACGCTGATAGAATTGATGACCGTCGTCATCATCGTCGGCATCCTGGCGATTGTCGCCATCCCTCTGTACAGGGGGCAGTTGAACAGGGCGAGAGCATCCGAAGGCGCGGCACTGCTCGGCTCGGTTCTTACCGCACAGAGAGTGTATCGTGTAGAAAACCCTACGTATGCAGGTGATGATGACCAGGATGAACTGGGCATAAGTACCGATGGAAACAAGTATTTCAAGACATATGAAATAACTGCTAATTCCGCAACGACATTTACGGCCACAACGACGGGTACAGGGGATGCCGCCAATATACAGGTCACGATGACGTATAGTGATACTGATGGTGCATCTCTTCATTATAATTACAATTACGCAGAAGAGGCGGGTTGATTTTTACCGGTAGAATAGAGGGGCGGACAATAATTGGTTCGCCCCTTATGCAAAACGGAAACTACATGAAACATCATCTTGCAATAGACGTGGGTTCCTGCTACGTGAAGGTTATTGAGGGCAGTGAGAGAAACGGGCGCCTGTTTGTCAGCAGGATGGGGCATTTTCCCAACCCGTTCCCCGGTTTGAGAAGCAGTCTCGTTGAAAGGGAGCAGGACGCTTTTGTGAAGGTTTTAAAGGATTTTCTGCACAAAAACGGGATGGGAGCGAAAAATGCCGTGTCCAACATAAGCGGCGCCGGCACTATAATCCACTACTTCGACATACCCCAACTTTCAGATGAAGAGATAAAATCCGCAATAAACCTTGAAATGATGCAGGTGACCCCGGGCGGTACCAAAAACCTCGAGTACGACTACCTGATGTCTCCCGGGAAAAACGGCGGGAAAACAGTTTTTTTCGTGGGTTACCATAAAGATAAATGCGAATTCTTTACAAATACCCTACAGCGTTCCGGGCTGAAGCCGCTCATAATGGACCACGATGCCCTTGCCGTTTTCAACATCTTCAATTTCCTTAACAGGAAACACTCCGGACCGGTTTTCCTGATTAACGCGGGCCATAAGACTACAAATCTCGTTCTTGCCGAGGGGAAAAAAGACGGCTTTATTCTTATCAGGGATATCCTTTTCGGCGGCAGTAACATGATGGAATCCATTGCCGGCAGAAAAGGCATTCCCAGGGAAGATGCGGAGATATACTGCTGTAAGAAAGAAAACGCAGATGAGGTGAAAGCAATAATTGCATCCGACCTTGAAGACCTTCTGCCCGAGATAACCGCGAGTATGGAATATTTCAAGACGAGGACCGGAAAATCTCCCGACAACCTCTTTTTGACCGGCGGTTCCGCCGCGGTGCCCGGGATGTGCGAATCTCTTGAACAGAACCTGAAGATTAAGACGTCGGTGTGGAATCCAATTGAACAGATGGCGGAGATGAAAACTTCATCTTTTCCGGAAGACGTCAGGAACAGGGGTTCTTCTTTTGCCGTTGTGCTCGGACTTCTATTGAGGAAAATAACATGATTGAGTTGAACGTACTGAAAACGCGGCTCGAAAAATTCAGGAAACAGCGGGTTGTGCTCAATCTTTTTGTCATATATTTTGCGGGACTGTTTTTCCTCCTCGTATTTTTTGCAATCACTTTTGCCGGAAACAGGACGCAGATAAAGAGAATCAGGAGCGACATAAAGAGAATAGAAAACAGCATTGCCGCGGAAAAGGAAAAAGTCGACTACATAAAGGACAGGGAGAAGGAGAGCAAAAAACTTATCGGCGGCCTGGAACTGTTTTCTTCCGAATCCGAAAACAGGGTCGTATGGTCGCCCATACTTGCCTTTACCGGGCAGAACGTTCCTTCCGGCATATGGCTGGAAAGGTTTTCCGTAAAAGAATCGTCTTCCCGTGAAAAAGACAAGAAAGAGACAAAGGCGATAGTGATAAACGGGTACGTGTTTCCCGAAATAGCCAATGAGAGAGAGGCGATAGACAGGTTTGTGAGGAATCTCAGCAGGAGTGTCTTGTTTTCGGGCGTGTACCTTAAGGAAGTCAAAAAGGAAGTCAAGGATAAAATGACCGTAAGGGCTTTCAGCGTGGAGTGCGAACTGAAGTAGGAACATTCCTCTTTTTGTCATTGCGAGGAGTGTAGATTCCTTCGCTTGTCATTGCGAGGCTTGTCCTGAGCGAAGAGAGGGAATCAGTTACCTCGCTTGTCATTGCGAGGAGTGTAACGACGAAGCAATCTCAATGGGATTGCCGCGCCACAAAACCCCGTAGAACGGGGCACGGCGGCTCGCAATGACAAAAAGCGAAAGATGGAGGGTCAGAGATAATGCTGATGCACCTGTTTAAAAAGTACGTGGTCTGGATGGTTTTATCGTACGTTCTGGCGGGCATTCTTATATACCGCGTTTTCATTGCCCCGCAGAATAAAACGATAGAGGACTGCAATGCCGAGAAAGCCCGTATTGAATATGACTACATGAAAATTACCTCCTCTCCGGAGTTTGTCAGGTCGCTGGACAGAGCCGTCAGCACGGCAAGCGCCCGTACGCGGGATTTTATATGGGCTGATGCGGAACCCGGCATTGATGCGGGACTGGTTTTTTACAACTACGTTTACGGGATGTCAAAAAAGGCGGCCGTTGAGTTACTGCATGTATTGTCGTCAGACGGCCGTTCGTCCGCCAGGCGGACGCAGAAGGACAACCTCTATTATACGTGGAACGTGAAGATTGCAGGCGGTTTTCCCGACGTCCTGTATATGATAAACGAGATTGAATATGGAAGAAAATTTCTCGCCATTGAAGAAATAAACATCACCCGGGGAAGGGATGCGGACAGCATCCATACCTTGTATGACGTGGTCTTCCTCGGCCTTAAAAAGGATGCCGTAGATGGAAAATCTAAAACTGAAAGTTAATGCCGCCGGCCTTCTGCTGGTCTTCTGCGGTGTTGCACTGTCTGCGGAACTTAACGTGACAAAGATTGAAGGCGGCATCGAGAAACTGAAAAAATCCATGGACGTCCTGCAGGACGTCCCGGCGCGTCCGGATATACGCATAAAAAGAGACCCGTTTGTCTCCCTTCTCCCGTCTATAGCGGTGCAGTCGGAAAGTGTTTCCGCCGAGGAGGAAACCAATCAGGAGACGGAAGAGATAAAAAGGGAACCGGTCAGTCCCGCATTCAGGGTGTCGGGAATAGTCTTTGACAATAAAATGCCGCTTGCAATCATCGGCACCGAGGTGAAAAAAGAAGGAGATTTCGTGGGAGAATTCGAGGTGCACCGGATAGAAAAGGACAAAGTTCTGGTTAAACACGGGGAAGACATATTTACTCTGCCGTCTCCGCTTGGAGATAAGGGCGTTGAGGGGGAAATACAATGAAAAAACGGATAAAATTACTGACTGCTCTGATTTTTATGTGCGCTCTTTTTGTGCCGGCGAACTCCCCGGCCATTGCGGAAGAGAGCGTGTTTACCTTCTATCAGGCGAAACTCATCAACGTTCTCCAGACTCTGAGCGAGAAAACCGGTATACAGATGATACCGAGCACGCAACTGGGAGAACGTACCATAAGCGCGCACCTTAAAAACGTTTCCGGCGAGGAAGCGATTGACCTGATACTCAAGGCGAACGGCTTATACAGGGAAAAGATGCCGGGTACGGAAACGTATATCGTCAAAGAAGCCGTTTCGGTGTTGAAACCGACTTTTAAAAGCGAAACGATTTTTCTCCAGTACGCAAAGGCGGAAGACATAGGCAAGGTGCTGACCCCTCTTGTGGGAGAAGGCGGACAGGTTGTCGTAGACAAAAGAACCAACAGCATTACGGTCAGGGAGAATCCCGAGGTTCTCGGAGACATCAAAAACATTGTCACCTC
>CAYPTS010000100.1:0-4187 GCA_964413825.1 uncultured bacterium | reverse complement strand
AAAAAAGTTACATTAATGGGATGAAAGCGGCATATCTTTTAAAACCCGGCAGGGTCGGCATAGAAGACATTCCGGTTCCCGGAATCAAGGAAGATACGGATGTCCTCGTCCGCATCAAAAGCGTCGGAATCTGCGGTTCGGACGTGCATTATTTTCTTGAAGGGAAGATAGGAAGCCAGGTTGTTACCGACAAAATTATACTGGGGCATGAAGCTGCAGGCGATGTGGTTGATGTCGGTAAATCCGTGACAAAGGTGAAAAAAGGGCAGAAGGTGGCGATTGAACCCGGCATAACCTGCGGCGGGTGCGAACACTGCCTGACGGGTTTTCCCAATCTTTGTCCAAACGTGGAGTTTTTCGGCACTCCGCCGGTTGACGGGGCACTGAGGGAATATGTCGTTATGCCCGAAGAAAATCTCATACCTCTTCCCGGAGGACTTGGTTACAATGACGGCGTACTTTCCGAACCTCTGGCAATAGGGCTTTACGGCGTAAAACTAAGCAGGTTTTCCGTGGGAGACAGCGTTGCGATAATAGGCGCAGGGGCAATAGGACTGTCGGTTCTTTTTTCCGTCAGTTCCGGCGGCGCCGGGAAAATTTTTGTGAGCGACCTTATTCCGGAACGTCTTGCGATGGCAAAAAAACTCGGCGCGGACAGGGTTGTGCTTGCTTCCGAAGAAGATATAGCGGAGGTTGTAAGAAAGGAAACAGGCGGCAGGGGAGTGGATGTCGGGTATGAAGCGGTTGGTAATGCGGAAACTTTCAAGCAGGCAAGCGAGGCGGCAAGGATAGGCGGGGAAGCGGTTATCTACGGCATCCCGGAAGACGACAGGATGGAGTTTAACGCTCACAGTGTGAGGAGAAAACAACTTAGGATTACCAACGTCAGAAGGTCGGCAAACGTGACTAAACTTGCCCTTGAACTCATCGGGTGGAAACGCCTGCCGTTTTCTTCTCTTGTAACGCATACGTTCCCTCTCGAGAAAATCGAGGATGCGCTCAAGACGGCAGCGGAATATAGAGACGGTGTCATAAAGGCGGTTGTTACCTTGTAAACGAGAGGTTTATCATGGACTGGAAGATATTTTTAACGGCGTTCGGGGCGATATTTGTTGCCGAAATGGCGGACAAGACTCAGGTCATAGGACTGTGTCTTTCCGGAAAATCCGGAAAACCGCTTTCGGTCTGGGCGGGTTCGGTCGCCGCTTATATGCTGGTTACCGTCGTTACCGTTATGCTCGGGGCGGTTCTCGGCAAATACATTAAGCCGGAGGTCGTTAAATATGTTGGCGGCATCATTTTTGTTTTTATCGGCATTCTCATGTTTCTCGGTAAATTGTAAAAAACAAACCAAGAATTCTTCGCTGCACTTATCATTGCGGGGCGAAGCCGGAGCAATCTACATATTAAGGTTGGGATTGCCGCGCGAAAAACCCCGTAGAACGGGGTAAACTGCTCGCAATGACAATCGGCGTAGGTGGTTGGAGGAAAGGGAGTAGAAAAAATGGTTAAGGTGGATATGACGGGCAAAATCGGGATAGTTACAGGAGCCGCATCTGGCATCGGCAAGGCGATTGCCTCCAAACTGCTGGAGGCAGACGCTACTGTTGTTATCACCGATATCAACGAACAGCAGGGACTTGCCGCAGTTGAAGAGTTTGCCGCCAGGCATAAGAGCAGGATGGTATCTTTTATAAAGACCGACGTTTCGCTGAAAGCGGATGTTGACGCCATGGTGAAGCAGGTAAAAGAAAATTACGGCAAGATAGATTTTCTTGTGAACAATGCGGGCATACTTATCCCGAGGCTTCTGGTTGACCATGAAGGTAAAGAAGAGATAACCCAGGAGATTTTCGACAGGATGATTGCGATAAATCAGCGAGGAGCGTTATTCTGCGCGCAGGCGGCCGCCAGGGAAATGATTAACGGCGGAATAAAAGGGGTCATAATAAACGTTTCTTCGGAAAGCGGGCTCGAAGGTTCCGCGGGGCAAAGCGTTTACGCCTCAACGAAAGCGGCTCTATATTCATTTACGCGCAGTTGGGCGAAAGAACTCGGCAGGTACGGTATAAGGGTCGCCGGAGTTGCTCCCGGAATTCTTGAGGTTACCGCCCTGCGGAGCCCGGAATACGAGAGAGCGCTTGCATATACGCGCGGGATAACCGTGGAACAGCTCAAGCAGTCCTATGAGAAGGTCTCGATTCCTCTCGGCCGGGTGGGTACTCTTGAGGAGGTTGCAAGCGTTGTCTGTTTTCTTATTTCCGACCTTGCATCATACGTGACCGGAACCGTCATCAATATTTCAGGAGGCAAATCCCGCGCCTGAATGTGGAGGGGCTACTGCTTTTTTATCCACTCAATCCATTTTCCGAAGTCTTTTCCGAATTCCTGCCCGGTAATTTTATACAGGGCGAAGACTACGTTTTTCTCCATGAACTCGTTCATAAAGACGTAAGGATGTTTTTTTTCGAGAAGCGGTAAAAGATATTTCAGCGAAGGCTTGCCTATTTCCGCAAGCGCTTTTGCGGCTTCCCTGCCGGGTGTCGTCCATTCGCCGTAGCCGTTATACCGGCACCAGACCGGCAGGTTATCGTCGAGCAGTCTCATCAAAAACGGCGTGGATTTATAGGCGTTTTCCCCTATTCTGCCCAGTCTGAAAGAGGCTTCCGCCCTCTCGGTTGCACTTACCGAAAAGGTTTTATCCACGTGGGGCTTTACGTTATCCGGCAGGTAGCGTCTTTCCTCCGTGTAGTTGAACCCGGATGCTCCCGCGGACAGAAGCAGAATGAAAAACAAAACGGTAAAGGTCGTTTTTTTCATGGTGACAATAATTATACCAGAATGCGGGTTTCCGGTCAATCGTCCTCGTCTGTATCGCCGCCGCTCTCGAATTTTCTCGACAGGAAATTGATGACCTGGTAAAACAATTTTTTCTCTTCGGACGAACTCGTGTCCAGTACGCTCATTATTTTCTCGGTAAACTTGTCTTTTTCAGGGGGTGCGGACTGCACGCTGCTGAAGAAATTTTTAAAGTCTGTATCGATGGCCTCGGAGATTTTTATTAATTTACCGAGGCTCGGAGTTCTTGTTCCCCTTTCAATCTGCCCGAGGAAATTCAAACTTACCCCTGCTTTCCTTGCGAATTCATCCTGGGTTAACCCGCGTTTTTTCCTCTCTGCCCGGATTTTTGTCCGGATAATTTTTTTAAAGTCGCCGGTTTTGCCGGTTCCTGCCAGAACCGGTGCGATATCCATCATGCTGCCGGTTTCTTCCTCAATCTTTGAACCTTCAAAGCACTTGACGACCTTCCATTCGCCGTAATCTCTCAAAAGAGCGAATTTATGACTGCAAATCATGTCTATCAGTTGTTTCGTGCGGCATTTCGCGAGAGGATATGCGCAGACAGCCATTATCTGCCGTCCGGATATGTTTTTTTGCACCGACTGTTCGTAGACGAACAAATCTTTCCATTTTATTTTATCGAACGTTCCACCCTCTGTGAAAATCCGCAAGCCGCTGTGTTTTGCCCCGAGAGATTTTTTAAGCCTGTCAGCCGCATTGTCGAAAGATGCTTGCATGTCGAATTTTCCGTTCCGGAAATACCACTTTGCAAAATCTATTATCTCTATCCGCCCATTTTTCAAGCATTCGTCAAGGCCGGGTATTGCCGCACGCAGAATTTTCTTTATGCGCTTCGAATCAATTTTTCCCGATGTAATCAGAACGCAGGATTCGTTGCTTTCAAGCCCTGCTTTTATGTAAGGCGTAAAAACTTCAATCAGGTCGTTCCGTGTCTTGTAAAAAAGGCACATGTGAAAACCCCATGATACCGGGCCTATTACGTCAATGCCGCTGTTTCTTGTTTCTTCCATGGCAACTCCTTTGGAACCTTATTGATTCTACCATATTATTTTACCCCTGAAACAATAAAAATTAAAGTTAAAAAAATATACCATGTGTGTGTTTTGTGAAGAATTTGACAGTATGTACATATTATGATTAAATAGCAGGGCTATAATTCCTTTTGTTCTTCGGCTCAATCCTGCGAAAGGGAGGTGAAAAGAGGTTTTTAAAAACATAAAGAGTCTATGTAACAGAGGGACGTTTATATAATAAAAAGTTCCCTGCCGGAAAGGCAGGGGTATGGAGGAAACGGAAAATGAGAAAAACGGAAAGCAAGGGATTTA
>CAYPTS010000099.1:3270-4379 GCA_964413825.1 uncultured bacterium | reverse complement strand
GACCTTATTATGTCAAGTTCATATTTTTCCGTCCATTCGTACAGGTCTTTCCAGTCATCCCGCGGGAACATCGGGTCGACGCCCCATATCCTTACGGGCATCCTGTCGGTATCCTGCCGATTGAAAACCCTTTTCAGCCGCTCTCTCGACGTCATTTGAAAAACCTCCATTTTTCAGGTTATTATAGCACAATTTGACAGCAGTCAAGCATAATTATATTATGACTGTCTAACGGGGAGGTCGCAATGAATACAGAGGGCTTTATGGTTTATGGAATGGCGGCGATGGTTCTGTTTTTTGTTGCCGGATGCGCGGTAACTCCAAACGCATGGAAAAAAGAAAAACAGCCTTTTGTCCCGCAGACGATTGTAGCGCAATATGCTGAGAAACCGGTAGTCATAGACGGAAATCTGGACGATGCGGTATGGCAGAAGGCGCAGGTTTACCAACTCGACCTTGCAAAAGACCTTTATCTGCCGTTTGAGCAAAGAAAAGACCAGCGGCCCGGAATCGACGGGTTGAAGGAGCCGGGGGAAGTGCGGCTGGCATGGGATGAAAATTATCTTTACTTAGGAATAAAATTTTACGATTCAGACATAATGCAGGAAAGCGATGAGGACCAGCAGCACCACTACTCGAGCGGCGACCTCATGGAGATATTCCTGAAGCCGGAAAAAAGCACGTGGTACTGGGAAATCTACGGCACGCCCAATGCGAAAAAGACGGTTTTCTGGTTCCCGGGCAGGGGAAGACTTGGCCCTAAGAGCTGCTGGGAACCCGGGATGAACCTTGACGAGGTTCTTATAGGAACGCAGGTCAAGGGAACCCTTAACGACTGGAGAGACAGGGACGAGTACTGGACCGCGGAGATGGCGATACCTGTCAAGGGGCTTACCGCTCATGGGGATGCGTTCGGGCCCGGGTCGGATTGGCGGATACTGGTAGCGCGGTACAATTTCTCGAGGTATCTGACCCAAAAGGAACTGACGATGGTTCCGCAGTTGTCCGTGGCTAATTATCATCTGCTGGAAGAATACGGGATACTCAGGTTTGAGAAGTAGTTCGAAAGAAAAGGTTACGGTGCTCGAAACAGGCTGCGCCTTTGGCTT
>CAYPTS010000099.1:0-3170 GCA_964413825.1 uncultured bacterium | reverse complement strand
GAAGTAGTTCGAAAGAAAAGGTTACGGTGCTCGAAACAGGCTGCGCCTTTGGCTTCCGCACTCACACCGTAATCCTTTCCTTTCTTCTTTATACACTTATAAGGGAGGGAATATGGCGGGAAGAGAAATTTTCGGAAAAGAGGAACTGGAACAGGTGCAGGAGGTCTTGAAGACCGGCATCCTGTTTCGGTACGGGTTTGACAAAGAACGCAACGGAATTTTCAAGGTCAGGCAGTTTGAACAGGAATTCGCCGGATACATGAAGTCCGGTTATGCACTGGGAGTCAGTTCGGGCAGCGCCGCGTTAAAAGTGGCGCTTGAGGCGCTGAACATGCCGAAGGGGAAAGAGATATTAACGCCCTGTTTCACCTTCGTTGCCACGATAGAAGCGATTGAGGAGGCGGGATTCAAGCCGGTTCTGTGCGAAATCGACGAGACATTCAACATCTCGCCGGACGACATAAAAAAGAAACTCACAAAAGATACCGCGTGCATCATGCCGGTCCACATGATGGGTTCTGCGGCAAAAATGGACGGCATTCTTGATATTGCAAAGGAGAATAACCTCAGGGTACTGGAAGATGCCTGCCAGTGCACCGGAGCATCCCTTAACGGCAAGAAAGTCGGGACCTTCGGAGATGCCGGTTGTTTTAGTTTTGACTACGTCAAGGTAATGACCGCGGGTGAAGGAGGAATGGTTGTAACCGACAATGAAGACCTGTATAAGCAGGCCGAGTTCTACCATGACCACGGACACCCGCACCTGTCAGGCGTAGGCAGGGGCGAGGAAAGACGGGCAAGGAAGGGTTTCAACTACCGGATGAACGAACTGCAGGGTGCACTGGGGCTGGCGCAACTGCGCAAGCTTGATGCAATCATTGCAAGGCAGAAAGAAAACAAGAAAGCCATAAAGCAGGAAATACAGAATACCAGCGGAATAGGATTCAGGCATTTGCCCGACGAGAAAGGAGAAATAGCCACATTCCTTACGCTCCTGCTTGCAGACAAAGAAAAGGCGGACAAGGTTAAAGGCGTACTCAAAGAAAACGGCGTCACGCCCGCCACTCTCAACTACTGGCATTTCGAGGCAAACATCGAGATTGCCGGCGGCAGTTTCCCCGCAAGCAAGAGCATTCTCGACAGGAGCGTCTCGCTGGAAATAAAAACCGTTATGGGGCAGGATGTTATAGATAGGACGGTTGATGCCCTGAAGAAAGCCGTAAGGGCTGTCGCCTGAAAAGCGAATGAAACCCCCTGGTTCAGCTCACAGGATAGCGAGGCGACAATTTGTGGGAGGCATCTCCAGATGCCGATAATCGAGGTCGGGAGACCTCTCCCGCAACATCCGGATGGAATGAATTTGGTATATAAAATATCGGAAATTTTCTATTCAATACAGGGGGAAGGGCTTCTGCAGGGACTGCCAATGATTTTCATACGGCTGTCCGGATGCAACCTGAGATGCAGTTTCTGCGATACGAAATACGCTTTTAAAAAAAGACGGACAACGGATGCCGCGGAGATACTTGCAGAGATACGGCAATATCCGTGCAAAAGGGTCTGCATCACCGGCGGAGAGCCGTTTTTGCAAAACCTGTCTCCGCTTGTTAACGTCCTGAAAGAAAAAAACTACTTCGTATGCGCGGAAACAAACGGAACGCTCTGGCAGAAACTGCCCATTGACTGGCTGACCGTAAGCCCCAAAACCGGCGGCAGAAAATTTCATGCCCGCGGATACGATAAAAGATTTCTGAACGCCGCTTCGGAATTCAAGTATGTGATTACCGGCAGGCGGTCTTTCTCCTTCATTGATAAAAAGATTAAAGCGTCCGTAATTTTACAGCCGGTGGACAACGACATCAAGACGGCAGGAGCAATAGCGGAATTCCTCAAAGAGAATCCCGGGAAAAACCGGTATCTGCGCATGCAGATGCACAAAACGGCGGGGTTAAAATAGGAGACCTCTTAAATGGACAAAAAAATCAAGATGGCTATTGTGGGATTCGGAATGGCCGGTATGGAACCGGCAACACTGGGGCAGGAACACGATGACCTTGAACTTGTTGCGGTAGCAGACCATTCGGAAGACCGCAGGCGTCTGGCGGAAGAAAGATTCGGCGTCCGGACATACAGTGACTATAAAACAATGCTGAATAAGGAAAAAATAGACGTCCTGTGCAACAAGACCCCGAATTTCCTGCACGCCGAGGTTGCGGTCGCGGCATTGAAAGCCGGGTGCCACGTATTTTCCGAAAAACCCGTTGCCATGACAAAGCAGGAGATAGCGGCAATGCTCAAGGCCGAAAAAGAAAGCGACCGGCACATCCAGATAAATTTTGAGATGCGGTACTCAAGACTTTCACACAGGATAAAAGAGGTTATTGATGCCGGGGAGATAGGAGAGGCGAAAAGCCTTTTCTTTACGCATATATCCGGCGATGCGGGGTTCATTCCGCATACCGGAGACTGGCGCGCCGACATCAGCAAAGTGGGCGGCTATTACATCGAGGAAGGCTGCCACAGGCTTGACCTGATGCGTTACTATCTCGGCGGAGACCCTGAATACGTCGAGGCAATACCGTCGCCAAACCTCCGGGGACCGGAGGCCTGGCACAGAGGATACAGAGAACCTGCATGCACGCTGTGCTTCTTCCCTGAAGAAAAAATAGGGACACTCATCACCATGCCGCACAGAGCGGTGCTCCATACCCCTTCCGGAATGGAACCGGAACTCGGCCATGAATACGGAGTAAGCATCACCGGCTCGGACGGTGCACTGAAGACAGACTTCTGGAGGTCATACCTGCAACTTTTCAGATATAAAGGAGAAAAAGGCATCACATGTCTCAACAGGACTGAAAGTTATGCCGGTATTGACCAGAATTTCCTTCATCACAATTCCAAGGGATTCCTCAGGGATTTCATAGACCGACTGAAGACAGGGCAGAAACCCTTCATGAACGCCTTTGACAGTTGGAAAACAATGGCGGTTGTTTTCGCATGCGAGGAATCTTTCAGACAGGGCGGTAAAAAAGTGAAGGTTGACTATAGCATCTGATAGCACTATTTTTCAGAACGCAGCCGAAGCAGCCGTCTTTGAGAAACGGTAGAGGTGCTGTCAAAAAACAGATGAAAAAGGCAGGCGGAGAGGCGGAGAGCGAATTGCGGAG
>CAYPTS010000098.1:0-4507 GCA_964413825.1 uncultured bacterium | reverse complement strand
CATTCCTCGCAATGACAAGCGAAGAAATCCCATTCTGCATCAAACCGACTGACACAATCGTAATATATGTCGTATTGCTCCGGTGGAATATCATGGTCTATTGAGTGGGAACCGATAATGACTCCGCCGTCCCGGGCAACCTCAACTATCTCCGCCACACTCTTTTCTATCTCTCCGCGTGAACCTGCGGCAAGTATTGTCGTGTTGCACATGCCGCCTATCAGGCATAATTTTGAACCGTATTTTGCCTTGACCGAGGGTATT
The DNA here is from genome assembly GCA_964413825.1 of uncultured bacterium. GTDB lineage: Bacteria > Ratteibacteria > UBA8468 > B48-G9 > JAFGKM01 > JAFGKM01. Next base: position 4,243 of record CAYPTS010000098.1, on the reverse strand, counting down.
GTCATGCCCGCTCCGGGATAAATGCCCTGTATGCCTGTGAAACCCGCCTCTACAATCATATCCAGAATAGGCCAGCAGTTGCCGTCATAATGCAGGATGATATTTTCCACGCCCTTACCTTTAAGGTAGTCAGTCATGCGACGGTATATCGGCATGAAATATTTTTCAAACAGGGCAGGCGATATCAACGGACCCTGCGGTGTACCAAAATCATCATAGACCCACAAAGCCATGTCAGAGGTGTCTGTCAGCCGTACCACCGCTTCCGCCTGAGCAGTTACGTAGCCGCCTAAGCGGTCTATCAGCGTACGGCAAAAAGATTCATCATCCATCAGATCCATCATAAAAGGCACTTCGCCCCGCATATAATAAGAAGGCATGAAAAGGCCCATCACGCCGCTCACCGGGGCAAACCTGCCGGCCGTCAATTTCATCCTTTCCGCAAGTGCAGTCAAATCCTGCCTGAACGTATCCGCCGGGTTTTCAAATTCAAGATTCTCCAAAGCAGACTTGTCTTTCAGGACATTCTCAACCACCTCAAAGAAGGTCGCTCCCTTCCTCTCCCTGATTACCCGGCCCCACGAATCCCGCCTGATAATATTGTCTCCCTGCTCCTTCCGGTATGCCTGCTTCAGGAAAGGACCTTCCTGCGTGGCAAGCACGGTACCGATGTCTATGCGCGGATATGCATCATAGATTGAGAAATTCTCAACTGAAAAATTACCGGCCGACTTCCTTTTTCCCTGCCACTTTTCTATGAAACCCGGCAGAAATATCTCATAGCGCGGAATGCGGTCCGGCCTTTGTCTACGCAGTGCCGCCTGTACACGCTCTTTGACGTTCATTTTATCAGTCTCCTCTCGCGGCAATTCTTTCTTTCCTCTCCAGATATCTCTTTTTCAAATACTCGCAGTTGAGGACTTTTTCCTTCAGGTCCTGCGGCGTATAGGCATAGTGGTTGGTCGCCTCAAATCCTATTGTTGAGTCCTCCGACATCAGCGCATGCAGTTGCTTTGCCAGTTCAATTTCCTCATCCAGCACGGCAAGGATTCCGGCAACAGTTTTCTCCTGTTCCCGGGTGCTTAAAACATCCCATTCATTCCCTGTAAGTTCACGTTTTCTGACAAAGGCAATCTGCAGGTACGTACTTCTGAAATGAAGGTATGCGCCGGTCGCCGTACGAAGAAGGGAAAGAAAACAACCGCGATTTTTACCGTCCACAAACTTTTCCGCCTTTTTCAGCAATTCAAGCCCTTCATTCCATTTTACGCTCAACCTTTGGAACCTTTTTTCAAAAACATTTTCCGGGCAGATACTGCGCCATCCTTTAATATCATCGTATGGAAATCCCACCATTGTGGCTTTGCAGTTAGTCGGCTTTGCATATAACAGGTTCATCGGACCCTGGTTCTGCGGGGCAAGGTATGCAATAGGCACGAGAAAAGGGAACTCCTTCAATGCCGCACTGAATTTTTCACATCCCTTCCTGACATACGGAACAGCTTTCCTGCTAAATCTGCGAATTAGAAATTCATCAATGATTTCACCGTAATCTTTTTCCCCGCTTTTGAAAATCTCCGTAACCATTTCAATATTGAGAGAAGGATATCCGCCCAGCGTCCAACTCAACATCAACCCGCTGACGCCGGAGTCCCGGAGATTGACAGTATGTTTCCCGACGAGGTCAAGCACAGGCAGGTAAGGCACCGCACTGCACTGCCAGGTGGTGTTAAACTGCACCTTTGCCAGGGTTTTCATTCCCTTCTTTGAAGCCGCCTTCCAGTTATCTTTCGCCCTTTTACCGGGTCCCACGCACGCCATGTTGTAATCGTAAACTACCGTTTTTATCCCGCCTACCGAAACAGGCATCGCCTCCTCGCTGGTGCACATCAGTTCAACAGAAGGAGATAGAAGTTTTATGGCTTTCTTCATATCCATTCCCTGAGACTGCCAGCCCCATGTCCAGGCAATGACGCGCGCATCCGGCTTGACACTGTGAACTCCTTCCTCTATCAGGTTGTTGACCTCGGCCACTATCTCACACGGTTTTCGGGTTTTACACCGGGGACACTGTTTCCACTGCGCATGGGAAGTGCAACTGGTAAGGTTTTCAGACATGGTTATGGTAAAAACGCCTGCAAGTTCCGGCACCCGTCGGAAAAGTTCCGCAGTACCGGTCTTAAGGTACTCGCGGACCTCCGGACTTGAAGTGCAAAGTGAGAAGAGCGTCCGGGAACTCCGAACCGCTTCAGCTCCTTTCCAATCCGGATATTTCTCAAAAAAAGATGCCTGCATTGCACGCGGCTCGTTGAGATACAGGTAAACCCCGATGCCGTGCTCCGCCGCACGCCTTGCCAGAATCCGCAGGTTCTCAAGCCGTTTTTCGTATCCGGCGGAAAGGTCCGGCATCCGCTTGAGCGGAATGAGAGTATAGAGTACTGACTGAATCCAGATGCCGTTGATGCCGAGCCGCGCATATTCCGCCAGAAGCCCTTCGGGCGGAGGAATGAACTCCGGGTCAAGAAGCGTATCGCCGTACAGGGCATAGTACGGATATATGAAACGCAAACCAGAATTACTGCGTCCGGCCGCATTCTTGCTGTTTTTTACGGGTTGGCGGAACTGCCTGATGAAATCAAACAGGGGAACGCCTTTTTCGTAATACGGAAAGTGTTTTCTTATGCTTCCCTTCAATATCTCCGTCTGTTTTTCTTCCTCTGCGGTAAGCGGAGCGTAAACTACAGGTTCTGCGGCAGGTTTCAGACCGCCGAGTTTCCCCCACAGAAAATCATCCTCTTTCAGGGAATAGGCCATGCGTTCGGCCGTCCAGCCGAGCAACTCCAGCAGTTGTTGATACGGAAGAAGGTGCCAGTTTTTCTTTATAATGGTTATGTAGGCACGCTGAATGCACAGGGGATTCACTTCCGGCGGGACTCTAAGTCCCATTCCTGCCGCAAGGGCAAGGATATTCTTTTTATCCGTCTTAAGAACCCGGGCAAGGGTCTCCACAGGCACCATCTCCCAGTTGCGCCAGACAACCGCCTGCTGTCTTGTGGGAAAATGCGGAAACTCCAGCGCCTCCGGACTTGTTCCAACGGGTAAATCTTTCCACGTCATCATCTTGTTTATCCTTTCCTTTTAGCGGGACAGGAGTCGCGGACAATCAGTTCCGGGAAAAGAGCGGTCTTTTCAAACCTTTCCCCGGCAAACGTGCCCTGCGCAAGTTCAAACGCACGCCTTGCCGCCAGCGCCCCCATCTTCTCGCGGTCAACCGCAATGGTGGTAAGCGCAGGCGTAATCGTCTCACCGACAGGCAGGTTATCATATCCGACAACCGCAACGTCGTCCGGCACCTTTATCCCGCGCTCCCTGAACGCCTTCATCAAACCGACCGCCATCTCGTCGTTGGTAAAGACCGCATCAAGTTTCACGCCGCTTTTCAATATCCGTCCCGCGGCCTCGTATCCCCCTGTTATATGGAAATCCGAATAAAAGACCCTGCCCGGCTCAAGTTCCAGTCCGCTTCCTCCCATGGCATTGCGCACGCCTTTCAGGAATGCCTGCGAAAAATAGTGTTCCGGCGTGCCGCAAAGAATGATTATGTTTTTCCGTCCCTGTTTAATAAGATAACTAATCCCCAGCCCTGCCCCGAACTCGTTGTCGTAAAAAACCGCATTGTACGGCATCTTTATCCCTGAGCCGCCTGGATTATCCACAAAAACCAGTGCGGGAAATTCTACGAGCAGGCGGTTCATGTAGTCTGCCGGAACATCACCGACAACGATGAGCCCTTCAGGAGAAGATGATTTCAGGACGTTGTTTAAATGAAGCATGCCCTCGTATTCGTGGTTGATGACGCCGAAAGAGCACAGTAATCCGCGGCTGAAAAGTTCCTGCTGGATGCCCCGGATGACTCCGCTGAAAAAAGCGTCGTGGTCAGAATACTGCTGTTGAAAAAGAATGAAGAAATTGCGCGCAGGAGACATCCCTTCCGCAGGATTACCTCCGCGCGGGATATAGTGCAGTTCTCTTGCTACTTTGAGGATTTTTCGGCGGGTATCCTCGGCAACGTAGCTGTTTTTACGCAGGGCGCGGCTGACCGTCATCGTGCTGGTATTGCATCTTTCCGCTATTGCGTTGAGATTGACCTTGTTTTTCTTCATTGCCGTTTAACTGTTATTCTAACATATTCAAATGTTACTATAACATATAAACGCTTTTTGTCAAGTGTGTGTATTGAGAC
>CAYPTS010000097.1:0-4610 GCA_964413825.1 uncultured bacterium | reverse complement strand
ACCCATTTTCTGATGCGATTCTGGTCGCCCTGTACAGTTTCCACATCCTTGAGGGTAACATCAAAGTGTGAATCCCTGCATATCTCAAAATCCTGTTTCAGTATTGACCGGATGCGGGACGCATCAAAACCGTATCCGACCATATCGGAAGGACTGGGGCGGTAACTCAATATGTAGTCCTGCCCGATTTGCTCGGCACAGCGTGCCAGATTGGCAAAGGGAGATACGCCTATGCGCCTCAGGTTGGGTATCTTGCGAAGCATCTCAATCTTGTTGGTAAGGTCTTCGCAGCAGCCATAGGCAACCAGCCCGAACTTCTCAAGTATGGGCAACTGGTACCGGAGAAGAAACTCCTCATGCATTGCGGGTGACACGCCGGTAAATTCCTGCGCCGCCATGAAGCACCACAGTTGGTTTCTCTTTACGCCGGTAACGTTGGCGGCCGGGTCGGGCAGTTCTTCCGCATAAGGCATCGCCTGGTTTTCGTGGTCGCACAACCCCCAGTCCCCGGCCTGTTCGGCTTCTTCGTGCGTTTTGAGTATCCCGTCGGCAAGGAACTTTACCAGCCGGTGCAGGAACTGCGGGTTGTCAACCATATCCATCATGAAATGTTCTATCCCCCTCATGTAGCCCAGAATCGTCGATATGTCTCCGCCCCACATCCTGTATGCAGGTCCCCGGTCCGCGTTGACCGTTACGATATCGCCTATCAAGTCTTCCACGCGGCGTACCCGCTCTTTTGTCTTTTCTTCGTCGATTTCATGGCGGGGGATTTTTAGTTTTCCCATATCTTCCGGGGTTTTTATGGGATAGTCGATTTTGAAAGAACCTCTGAGTTCATCGGAATAGTTTCTCTCGATTTCCATGCCCCATTCCGTACATTTGAAAACAGGCGCTACGGTCACCCACGGATAGAAAATCGAGTCGTCGTTGAAGGTATTCCAGAAAATGTGCCTGCGGAAGAAATCTTCGTACTGTCTGCACAACGAATCCCTGCATACAAGTTTGGACTGCGGCATCTCGTTCCATGCAAATGCCCTGATGTATATAAGCGGCCGCGTCTTCTTAAAACTGTTGTGCTGTCTCCAGATGTCCTTCCGGACCTTCTGCACCGGGTTGGCGCATATTTCCACATACTGCACTGCAAGGTCTCTCAAAATAGTCCTGTCATCTTTCACCATGGGGCATTCTCTCCTTTATCTGTCATGAATTTCATGTAACTTTTAACCGCCCGGCGTATATGCTCCCTGTCAACTAATCCGCGAGAAGTACGAACAGCCATGCAGGTATATATAACAGCCTTAACCCGTCCATCTTTTTCTCGGCAAAGATGTCTTTGGTGACAACTATGGCACTGCTTAATTTGTAATCCTTAGTCATCTTCAACAGACCGGCAATATCCTTTTTTTCTATGTTACTCTTATATTTTACTTCTATGGGAAAGAGGTTTTTGTTTTCCCTTATGACAAAGCCCACCTCTTCTTTGTCTCTCCAGTAGTAAATTTCCCTGTTTTCCAGATGCCTCAATACCGCTGTTTCCACAAGTTTGCCTGCCGGGACTTCTCCCCCTGCGATTTTAATCAGCCCGTTGTCAATAAGAAAACATTTCTCATTGCTTCTGATTATCTTTTCTACGGAAGCGGAATACCTTTTGATTGTTCTTGCGATATATGCCTGTTTCAGATAGTCAATGTATTTTTCCGTATATTCTCTGCTGAGTTTCAACGTATTGGATACGCTGGAGGTATTCAGTATCTCCGATGAATGTTCGGCAAGATATAAGAATAATTTTTCCAGGACAAACGGTTTTTTTATGCCGAAAATCTCCACCATATCCCGGTAGATAACCTTTTCTATAATGTCTTCCCTCAGAAGTTTATACTTTAACATTTCGTCGGCAACTTCAAGAATATGCGGAAAACCGCCCCACGAAATATAATTGTTGAATTCAATGGAAATCTCCCGCTTGTAAGGCAACAATCCGGCAATGTCCGGCAGACTGGAAAAGGAAAAATTCTTTTTAATTCCGGAAATTATATTTTCTATTTTCTCATTCTTTAATGTATAGGCAAGGTACTCGGCAAAGTTGAAAGGAAGAAAAACGTGCTCAACCGTTCTGCCTGCAAGCGATTCCGTATCTTTGTGTATCAACGACGCCGAAGAGCCGGAAACTATGAATTTCACAGGGTATTTTCTGTCGAAATATTTCTTTACCGCAAACTGCCAGTTTTCCAGAAATTGAACTTCATCAAGAAAACAGTATATTTCCTGCCCTTTTTCAAGAGAGATACCGAGAATTTCCTCGTAAACGGAAAATATTTCATTCAGGTCAACCCGCAATTCAGGGTCGTCAAAGCTGAGATAGAGAATATTTCCGGGCGGGACGGTTTTCCTTGACAGAAGTTTTTCTATCATTTGATAGATAACCGTTGTTTTCCCTGTCCGCCGCGGCCCCTTAATTACTAATATGCGGTTCAGTGAAAGGTAACGGAAAAGAGTCTTCAGTGCCTGTCTCTTAAAATCCAAAACGAGAACATCGGGGACTTTGCCCGATGCCCACCATGGACAGTAAAAATGAAGAAGCTCCTTGACCTTTTCCTTATTCATGGCCATAGTTTACAAAAAAGATGGTATTTTGTCAAGTAGAGTTTGCAAAACTTCTAAAAAACTCCACCGATTGTCATTGCGAGGGAATGTTTTTTACGACCGCGGCAATCTCTCACGTCGGGAAACTTAGATTGCTTCGCTGCGCTCGCAATGACAAGATGGGCACGAAAGGACTTTTTCAGAGGTCTCTTTGCAAACTATCTGCGTAAAGTCAAACCGCTATTACCAGTTGCCGATATCGTCGGGAGTCCCGAACTCCCTGTCCGGGCCTGCCGAAATTATCACATAGGGAACGTTAGAATAGTCATCCTGCGGGTATTTATAGGAAAGCGGCGTTTTCCATGCATCCAGTACGTTGCCGTTCTCGTCCATATCTTCCAATTTGAACCTCATGTAGGGCCCTTTCCAGTACTTGCTGTCCACAGGCCCCTGAAGTTGTTCAACCAGTATGCCGCTCCCCTCTCCCTCAAACTCCGGATAGTCGCCGAAGTCCGTACCATACATGGAAAGAGCGGCATCGAGAGAACCTATCACTGCCTCTGTCTTCACAATCAGCGCGCGCACCCTCGCTTTCCTGTACATGGGGACGGCGAGTGAGGCAAGGATAGACGCGATGACCATAACCAGAAGAATCTCCAGAAGGGTGATGCCGTGATTCTGCCCCCTCATCCTGACCTTCTCCCCGGGGGGTAGAAGGAAATCAGACTTTATTTTTAAGATTTTTTCCATCGGGTCCCGTAGGGAGTGTCTTCCAGGACTATCCCCCTGCCTTTCAGCGCCTCCCTTATTTCGTCCGCTTTGCTGAAATCCTTTTCCTTCCTCGCCTGCTCCCTTTCCTTGAGAAGTTTTTGTTCCTCTGCAGACAGTTTCCTTTCTTCTTTTTCCAGTACGGCAAGAACGCCGTCTGTCTCCTCGAGAAAACTTTTTACCTTCAGGGCGTCTTCCTGCACGAGGGAGCCCTGCGACAGGACAACGTTTACCGCCTTCATCAGTCCGAAAACGCCGGCAAGCGCGGCGGAAACGTTAAGGTCGTCGGCAAGAGATTCAGCGAACACGTTTCTTGCTTTCTGTATTTCTTCCTTTATTGTTTTATCGCTCTCTCCGGGCGTGCAGAAATCAAGCGCCTGGTAAAAAGCGTTGTAGTTTTTCACGGTGTTTTCCGCCTGCTGGAGGGATTTTTCCGTAAAATTGAGAGGGTCCCTGTAGTGTGCGGAAAGCAGGAGATACCTGACTGCGACAGGGTTGTATCCCTTTTTTGTTATATCGCGGAGCGTATAAAAATTGCCCTTTGACTTGGACATCTTTTCGTTGTTGACCAAAAGGTGCGCGCAGTGCATCCAGTAGTTTACAAATTTTTTGCCGGTCGCCGCCTCGCTTTGAGCAATCTCGTTTTCGTGGTGCGGGAAGATATTGTCCACCCCGCCGGTATGCATATCAAAACTCTCGCCGAGGTATTTTATGCTCATTGCCGAACATTCCATATGCCAGCCCGGCCTGCCCCTGCCCAGCTCGGTATCCCAGCAGACGCCTTCTTTTTCCTCTTTCCACAGGGCAAAGTCGCGCACGTCGTCCTTGGCATACTCATCCACGTCTACCCTTGCACCGGGCTTGATTTCCGATAGGTCAATGCCGGCAAGTTTACCGTAGGAGGGAAATTTCGCAATGCTGAAATATACCGCCCCTTCTTTTTTGTAGGCATACCCTTTTTCAAGAAGTTTCTTTACAAGCGCCACCATCTCGTTTATGTGTTCGGTGGCTCTGGGCAGGAAGTCCGGCTTTTTCAGCCGCAGGGTCTCCATATCCTCCAGAAACGCCTTGATATACCTCGCCGTATATTCTCCCAGGGATACGCCCTCCTTCGCAGAACCGGCAATGGTCTTGTCGTCCACGTCGGTAATGTTCATCACCCTCGTTACCCTGTATCCGGCATATTCAAGGTACCTGTGCAGGATGTCCTCAAAAACATACGCCCTGAAATTACCTATGTGCGCCAGGTCGTATAC
>CAYPTS010000096.1:0-4623 GCA_964413825.1 uncultured bacterium | reverse complement strand
GTGTATTATATAATGCAGTTGTGAAAGATAATAATGAGTATCTGCGCAAATTTGAAGTTCTGCAGAGAATCAGCGTTTTCATATCCTCCATTGACAGTTTACAGAAACTCCTCACCCTCATCATGGAAGAAAGCAAGAGCATTTTGAATGCCGAGGCGAGCTCACTGCTTCTTTACGATAGGGAAGAAAAGGTCCTTTTTTTTAAGGTTGCCACAGGGGATAAGGGGAGCAAGGTAAAAACAATCAAATTGAAGCTCGGGCAGGGGATTGCGGGGACGTGTGCGAAAGAAAAAAAAGTAATAAATGTTAAGGATACTTCTAAAGACAAGCGGTTCTTCTCTTCAGCGGATAAGAAAAGCAGTTTTCAGACCAAAAGCATACTTGCGGTTCCCCTTACCGGCAAGAAAGGTAAACTGCTTGGAGTTCTCGAGGTCCTGAACAAAAAGGACGGCACGTCTTTTGACGACGGGGACGAAGAACTCATGGGCATCATAGCCGGGCAGGCCTCCCTGGCGGTGGAAAACGCACAGCTTTATATCGAGAGCATGAAGAACGCAAAAATGGCCGGCGTGGGCGAGACGATGCTTTCCCTTTCCCACGATATCAAAAACATACTTAACGGGCTTTCCGGGGGCGTTTACCTTCTTGATGAGACTATGGCATCCGTTGAGGGCGAATACGTGCAGGATGCCTGGGGGATAGTCAAGTCAAATGTGAACAGGATTTCCGACCTGATACTGGATATGCTTAACTATTCTTCAAAAAAACAGCCTCTTTTTCACAAGGTTGTCCTGAAAGATTTTTTGAAGGATGCCGTCAGCGTCTACGATGAAAAGCTGAAGCAGAAAAGGATTGAACTGCAGTATGAATTCGACCCTTCAATAAAAGAAGCCGGCATAGATACTGTCGGCATGCAGAGGGTTATTCTCAATCTCTTCAGCAATGCGTACGAAGCCGTATCCGAATCTTCCGGGGTGATAAAAATATGCACCGAACTTCTGCCGAAAGGCATGTGTTCGATAACGATACGGGATAACGGAAGCGGCATCCCGCCTGAAAACCTTAAAAAGATATTTGACATATTTTTTACCACTAAGGGACACAAAGGCACCGGTCTTGGACTGGCGGTCGTCAAGAAAATAGTAACCGAACACAACGGACTGATAGACGTTTCCTCCGAACCCGGGCAGGGAACGGCTTTTACCATAAAGATTCCTCTCAATTCTGAAAATGGTAAGAATAAAAAATAAAAGAAACCTTTTTGTAACCGCATTTCTGACGTCGGCATTTTTCTTCCTTCTTTTCCGCATCGATATTTTCTCCAGGATTGAAAACGTTACCTACGACTGGCGTATGAAAACGTTCCGCAATAAACAGCCTTCAGGCGAGGTGGCGCTGGTTTTCATAGGTGACGATACCATTCAGGCAATCGGGGAATGGCCCATATCAAGGCAGTGGTATGCCGGGCTGACGGAAATTCTTGGAGCCATGGGAGCGCGGGCGGTGGTATTCGACATACTGTTCATTGACGCTTCCGGACCGGCCGACAGTGAGTTTGCCCGTGCGATAAAAAACAACGGCAGGGTTGTCCTTCCGTTTTTTTTCGACCGCCCGGAAAAGCGCGGAGCAGGCCTTTACTCCGAAAAGATTATTGAGCCTTTCGGCGAATTCAGTAAAAACGTCATGTCGACCGGTTTCATCAACGTCATCCCCGATACCGACGGAGTCATAAGGAAATATCCGCTGTTCATAAATCACGGGGACAGTCTGTACAACTCTCTGTGCGTTTCCGTGATAGAAGACGCGCTGGGCGGTTCCATAGAAGGGATGAACGAAAAATGCGTTGTATTTGACGCAGGAGGGGTTAAAAAAAAGATACCGTTTTCCGGCAACTATTCCGCCTGCATCAACATATACGACGACCTGACGAAGTTTCCCAACTACTCGTTTATACAGGTTTTTCAGGCGTACATGGAATTGAGCAGGGGCGGAAATCCTGTCATACCCATAGATGCTTTTGAAGACAGGATAGTCATTGTCGGTTCGACTGCAACCGGTGCTTCCGACAAAGGCGCTGTCCCGGGATTCGCAAATTACCCGTTGATGGGAGTCCACGCCAGTTTTTTAGAGAATTTCTTCAGGGGGGAGTTTATAAGAAAGGCGGGGAATCCCGAAAACTTTTTCACCGCTTTTATCTTCTCGTTTATAGCGGGTGCGGCGGCGGTTTCCTTCTCGCCTGCGGCAGGTGCCGCCTTTATTGTACTTCTATGTGCGCTTCTCGGAGTTTTTGCTTTTTCGCTTTTCACGTTCCATATGTTCTCGGTGGAGGTATTGCCCGCCCTGATGAGCATTCTTTTCGTTTACGGGATGCTTATCGTGAAAGAATTCGTTTCGGAGAAAAAAGAACGACTGAAGGTTAAAAACCTGTTCGGCAGATATATCTCGCCCGACGTTATGGAAAAACTTCTCGGTTCGAGCGGAGAGGTTTTGCTTGAAGGCGAGGAAAAAACGCTCACTGTGCTGTTTGCCGACGTAAGGGGCTTCACTTCTTATGCTGACAGGCACACGCCTGAAGAAACGTTTGCTTTTCTCAATGGCATACTAAGTATTATGTCGGATGCGGTATTCAAGTTTGGCGGCACCCTCGACAAATTTATAGGCGACGAGGTTATGGCGATATACGGTGCACCTGTTGATGACCCGAAGCACGCGCTCAATGCGGTTTTATCCGCGAAAGAGATGATGCTCAGGATGAAGGAATTCAGTAGAGAGGTCAAGATAGGCATAGGTATAAATACCGGCAGGATGATTATCGGAAACATAGGCACTGCCCGGAGGATGGAATATACCGCCATAGGGGATGCGGTGAACGTCGCCGCGAGGATTGAAGGTCTTACCGCGGGAGACGAGATACTTATAGGGCAGGGTACTTATGATATGGTGGCGGCAGAAAACATCCTGTGCGAGAAAGCCGGTGTGTTCAGCATAAGAGGGAAGGATGAAGGTCTTGCCCTTTACCGTGTTAAATGGGGGTGAATATGAACCACATAAAATTATTATCCGCAATTATTTTGCTGACCGGTTTATTTACGTCCATATCCTGTCAGGCACAGCAGACAACCGAAATAATCCTCGGCGACAGGAAGGGAGACGTGTTCTACTGGAACAAAAGGTGGGAAGACCTGCCTGTAAACAGCCGCCTTTCGGAAGGAATGTTCATAAAGACCGGCAGTGACAGCCGTGCGGTTATCGCTTTCGGGAAGAAAGCCGTGGTGACGCTTTCCGCAGATACATCGGTGCGCATCACCCGTTCCATTTTCGACGGAACCGGCGAGATAAGGGAGGTGCGGATTCAACTTCCGGCAGGCAAGATATGGTCGGTGGCGGAAAAACTTCCATCCGCCGACAGGAAATTCGAGATAGAGACGCCCAACACCCTGACGGGCATCAGGGGAACGATTTTTTCCGCGGGCTACCTTCCGCGGGAACAGACTACCAGCGTGGGCGTAGTTGCGGGAGAGGTCATGGTTGCCTCAACGAAGACCGCCGCTTACGTGATTCTCAAGGAAAACATGTCCACTATGGTAGTTGCAAACGCCGCTCCCGTGAATCCTCGCCTTCTCGAAGAGAAAGAGAAACAGGAATGGGAACAGTGGAAAAACAGCATACCTTTTTCCGGTATGGGCATAGTCGGAGGCATAGCCGAGGTCAATGCCGTATACGTTCAGGAAGCGTCCAGGATTGTACGGGAAATGGGCATTGCGAAAAAGGGCAGTGAAAAAGTTTTAAAGGATTTTACGGCGATAGAAAACGCTATAACTCTTTTCTATGCGGACACGAAAAAGGTGCCGGTAAAACTTAAAGACCTGATTGACAACCCGGGAGCCGAGGGATGGAGCGGACCTTATCTGGGTGCGGGCACAACCTTTGCGGACCCTTACGGCAGACCTTATCAATACAGGCAGAGAAAAACTCCGGGCGGCAAGGACTATCTGGAACTTTCAACCTTCGGTCTCATAGGAGCGGCGGGGGATACCTACGGCGAGGAAAAAAAGATAATCTTTATCGACAAACTCAAAGAGAAACTCCAGTAATCATCTTGCTGTTTGTCATTGCGAGGCATGCCCTCCGTAGCCTTGGCGCAGGAGGGAGTGGAACGACGAAGCAATCGCATTCTTACCCCAGCGACTCCACCTTTTCCAGCACCAGTTTAACGCTCCCCGGTTCCTTGTGGATGTAATAGGTGTTGGGCGCATCCAGTATTTTGACGTTGAACTGCTGTCTGGTCAGTCCCGAGTAGAATATGACGGCCATGCCGCGGTATTCCGGCATCTTCCTTAAATACTCGCCGATGTTGCCGCCGTAGCCCATGTTCATCAGGTCGACCACCGCCGCGTCAACCGGCTTTTTTTCCCTCTGCAAATCGGACATCGCATTTGCCGAATCGGCATATTCAAGGACATTGTGCCCGCGGCGTTTGAACTCTATCACGAGAAGTTTCCTGGTGATGTCGTCATCCTCCACTATCATGACGTTCAGTTTTTTTCCTTCCGTATCCATGTTGTGCCTCCCGCTATATTGTATCTCCTTACAGAATTCTGTCAACGAGCGAGGGGCTCTTTA
>CAYPTS010000095.1:0-4786 GCA_964413825.1 uncultured bacterium | reverse complement strand
GATATACTGTAACGATGGAAAAAACACAGAAGAAGATGAAGGTGTCGCCGTCGCTTCTTTCCGCTGACTTCAGCCGCCTGGGCGAAGAAGTTGCCGCGGTCACGGAGGCGGGAGCGGATTATATACACTTTGACGTTATGGACGGGCACTTCGTCCCCAACATAACATTCGGGCCCATGGTCCTTGGAGCCATAAGGAAGTTTTCGCACCTGCCGTTTGAGGCACACCTGATGATTTCACAGCCGGAGAAATACTGGAAACACTTTGCAGATGCGGGAGCCGACGTCATAGGGATACATGTGGAGTGCGGCATTGACCATAAATCTTTAATTAAAGAAATACAGAATGCTGGAAAGCAGGTTTGCATGGTGATAAACCCGCCGACGGAAACGGAAAAAATCTATCCGTTTCTTGACAGCGTGGAACAGGTGCTGGTGATGACCGTCAATCCGGGATTCGGGGGACAGTCTTTTATGCAGAGCGCGGTTCCGAAGATTGAAGCAATTGCGGATATCCGTGAAAAGAAAAACCTTAAATTCGAAATATCCGTTGACGGCGGCATAAACTACGATACCGCAAAGATAGTGAAAAAGGCCGGAGCGGACATACTTATAGCAGGTTCGTTTGTTTTCGGCAGGAAGGGCGGGTACCGGGAAGCGATTGAAGGGTTAAGGTAGCATGAAATCCCCCTCACCCCTTCCCTCTCCCCTGAGGGGAGAGGATTAAAGGTGGGGGGCGAGAAGGGGAGCAGGTGGAAAAGATAAACGTAGAGAAATTGAAGATAATACTGGAGGAGAGAGAGGACAGGGAAACCGAGGAGAGAGTTATATCCATTATTGAAGAGGTGAAGAGAAACGGCGATGCGGCGCTGAAAAAGTTTACCGGGAGGTTTGACGGCGTAGAACTTACAAACATAAAGGTTCCCGAAAGAGAAATTGCCGCGGCAGAAAAAAAGATTGACAAAAAAATCATGTCTGCGGTTATCCGCACCGCCGTCAGGTTAAAAAAATACCATGCCGCGCAGATGCCGAAAAATTTTGCCGTCAGGGAGAAGGGGATGTCTTCCGAGTGCATGTTTTTTCCCGTGGACAAGGTAGGCGTCTACATACCCGCGGGACAGGCGCCTCTTATCTCCACGGTTCTTATGACGGTAATACCGGCGCAAGTGGCAGGCGTTAAGGAGATTTATGCGGCAAGCCCGCCTTCACGCAGCGGGAAGGTGAATCCGCTGATTCTGGGTGTTTTGGGATATCTGGGTATAAAGGACGTTTTTGCCGCGGGCGGGGCGCAATCCATAGCCGCCTTCGCCTATGGAACGAGAACCGTTCCTGCGGTTGATGTAATAGCGGGGCCTGGAAACAGGTACGTGGATACAGCGAAACGCCTGCTTTACGGAAAAGTGGGTGTAGACCTTCCTGCAGGTCCCAGTGAACTCGTTGTGTTTACCGACGGTACGGCTGACCCGGATTTCATAGAGGCGGACTTGAAGGCGCAGATTGAGCATGCCGGGGGCCTGGGCATACTGATAACGACCTGTGAAAAAACCGGCAGGCAGTTGAGTGGAAAAATTGAGGGCGGTTACTGGCTGAAGGTGAAAGACAGAAAAGAGGCGGCGGAGATAATCAGTCTTATCGCTCCGGAACACCTGCAGGTTATGAGCAGAAAACCGCGCGGTTTTGTAAGAAATGTTGTCGCGGGGGCAGTATTCATAGGCAACTGGTCGCCCGTTTCGCTCGGAGACTATTTTGCGGGTCCCAGCCACGTACTGCCTACCGGAAGGACCGCACGGTTTGCCTCCGGAATATCTGTGTATACCTTCCTGCGAAACTTTGCGGTGATTGAAGCGGAAGCGGATTTTTACAGGCAAAACGGGGAATTGATAGAGATACTGCCGGAGATGGAAGGCCTGCCGATGCACAGGGAATCAATAAGCATCCGCAGGAGAAAAGCAAAGAAA
The DNA here is from genome assembly GCA_964413825.1 of uncultured bacterium. GTDB lineage: Bacteria > Ratteibacteria > UBA8468 > B48-G9 > JAFGKM01 > JAFGKM01. The sequence continues at coordinate 2,829 of CAYPTS010000095.1, read as the reverse complement.
TGAATATAGAGCAGACAATAAAAAAACTGTTGGATTTCGACAGAGAGACAAGGGAAAAGGCGCTTTCGGAAATCGCAGAGTTGATTAAGTCCGGACAAATAGAGAAAGCGGAATCTGCAAAACCCTGGCTCAACCTTCACCTGCATACGTTCCACTCGTACAACTATAACAATTGGTCGCCTTCAAGGGTGATTTTTGAGGGTTGGAGGACAGGCCTTGAATATACCGGCACGGTAGATTTCGATACGCTTGCCGGTTTGGATGAGACGCTTCTTGCCGGCAAACTTTTCGGCATGCGCGTAACAGGCGGCTTTGAATCCCGCGTATTCATTGAGGAGATGAAGGATACGGTAATAAACTCCCCTAAAGAGCCCGGAATATACTACCTGTGCGGCAAGGGGTTTAAGAAAACGCCTGATAAAAATTCGGGAGCGGGCAGGTTTTTTGCCGGCATGCTTGCAACCTCTCAGCGCAGGAACAAACAGGTTATTGCAAGACTCAATGCTTACCTGAAAGATGTCGGCGTTGACTATTCAAAAGACGTTCTGCCTTTAACTCCGTCGGGCAATCCTACCGAACGGCACATCATAGAGGCATATCAGAGAAAATCCGAAGAGGTACTGGGCGGGCGGGTAGACAGGTTCTGGTCCGGGATTCTTAAGATACCGGAGGGCGATGCGCATGATATGAGAACTGGTAAAATGGCGGATTTCCGGGAGAATTTGAGAAAATCTCTCATAAAATACGGCGGACCCGGGTACGTGCCGCCTGAAAAAGAGTCGTTTCCCCTTTTTGACGAGACCGTCAGGATGATAGAGCAGGCTGGCGGAATTCCTACGGGCACATGGCTTGACGGTACGAATCCCGGGGAATCCGACCCCGGAGCGCTGGTGAACTTCTTGCAGGGCAAGGGCATCAGGGCGATAACGATTATTCCTGACAGGAATTACAACATTGCCGCCCCGGATGAAAAGAAAATGAAGGTGAAAAAACTTGACGGGTTTATAAGCGTCTGCAAAAAAGCCGCGATGCCTGTCGTCTGCGGTACCGAGATGAACAAACACGGACAGCCCTTTGTCGATGATTTCAACAATCCTGCAATTGCCCCTTACCTTTCCTATTTTCTCTCCAGCGCCTCCGTGTTTTTCCGCTGATTTTGACGGAAGGCATTAACAGGTGGTATAATTCTAAGTTACCAACGAATCAAAAAATTTCAGGACGGAGGAAAAAATGTCTAAAACGATATCGGCAAAAAAAGAAGACATTACAAAAAAATGGTATCTGATTGATGCCAAGGACAGGATTCTCGGCAGGGTTGCCGGAGAGGTTGCCCGCATTCTCATGGGCAAGCACAAGACAGTATGGACGCCCAACGTTGATACAGGCGACTTTGTCGTGGTGATTAATGCGGACAAGGTAAAGGTAACCGGAAAGAAACTGACGGATAAAACATACTATAAACACACGGGGTACCTTGGGGGTCTGAAAACGGAGTCTCTCGGCTCGCTCCTTGCCAGGAAGCCCGTGACCGTTTTTACGCATGCGGTGCAGGGTATGCTGCCCAAGACGAAACTCGGCAAGCAGATGATAAAGAAAATGAAGGTTTACAAGGGCGAGAAGCATCCGCACGAGGCGCAGAACCCGCAGAAATTAGAAAAAGCATAATGAACAGGATTAACATAATCGACGTAACAAACAGGGACGGGGTACAGACTGCGCATCTGGGGCTTTCCAAACTGCAGAAGACGATGCTTAATTATTATCTTAACCAGATGGGCGTCTTCCAGAGCGAGGCGGGTTTTCCGACAACCGGACATGAGATAAATTATCTTAACGCCAACATCAAACTTGCAAAACAGGGAGTGCTTTCTCCAATACGCATTTCAGGGTGGATGAGGGCGATACCGCAGGACGTGGAAGATGCGTTCTGCAACGTGCCGGAACTACAGCATATGAACATCTCCATATCCACCTCGGAGCAGATGATTGTGGGCAAGTTCCAGGGCAAGATGAAGTTTAAGGATGTTTTGAAAGCGATGAAGGAGGCGCTGTCTCTTGCGAAGAAAAAAGGGATAAAGAGCGTAGGGGTGAACGCTGAAGACGCATCAAGGACAAAGCTCAACAATCTGATTAAATTCGCCGCCGCGGCGAAAGAAAACGGAGCCGACAGGATAAGGTACTGCGATACGCTCGGATACGACTCGCCGTTTACCATATACGACAGGATATATAAAATTGCAAAAGAGGTGAAAATGCCCGTGGAACTGCACTGCCACAACGACCTCGGGATGGTTGTCGCTGTTTCCGTGGCAGGGGCGAAAGCTGCGGTTGACGCGGGAGTGGATGCGTATATCAACACAACCATCAACGGTATGGGCGAACGTGCTGGCAACGCGGACCTTGTGTCGGTTATTCTTGCCCTGAAATATGCGGCGGGCTTTGCGGGCAGGTATAAACTTGACGAGAATATAAACCTGAAAACAGCGTGGAAGATTTCCCATTACGCCTCGTATGCTTTCGGAGTGCCTATTCCCATAAACCAGGTGGGGGTAGGGCAGAACGCTTTTGCGCATTCTTCCGGCATACACGTTGACGGAGCGCTGAAAGACCGGAGGAATTACGAACTGTATGATTTTGAAGAACTTGGCAGGGGAGTACCAGAGGTTGTTGAAAGCGGCAGGATGATTCTGCTTGGCGAGTACAGCGGCATCAAGGGGTTGAGGAATGTTTACGGCAAACTGGAGGTAAAGTTTAAAGATGACGAAGAGGCCAGAGAGATTCTGACGCTTGCCAGGTATGCGAACGTTGCCAACCAGCGGCCGCTGACGG
>CAYPTS010000094.1:0-5276 GCA_964413825.1 uncultured bacterium | reverse complement strand
TTGTGTTTTATCGTTCTTTCCTCAATTTTTGGCGAAAGTCCTGTCAAGACCATGGTCAAATTCCTTGCTTTTGTTAAAAATGGAAGGTTGTAAATGCAGTCATATCAATGCTTTCAGAAATCTGTTTCCTTATGTCGGAATTTTAGGTTTTAATGTTGAGCCGGGTTTTCCATACTGTCCCTTCCTTTTCCCTGCGGGTTATTTTTAGATGCAAAACCGGTGCCGGCCAGTTCAAGTTTTTCCACAGGCAGGGGAAATAGGTTATACACGGTATCTGCTTTTTATTCGCCCGGGCGGAGATAAAGAGAAAATCTCCTTTATGCAAGAGGAGCTCGGAGCGCGGCATGGAATGAAAACGCAGCGTTTGTCCGGCGGCAACCTCAATTTTATATTCTTTCCGCCAGATTATTCTGCCGGCAAGGGTTTCCTGCCCGCAGGTAAGATTTACCAGACAGTTGTTACAGCCGTCGTTGGAAAAAAAGTATTCAACCTGACCGTTTCTCTCAAAAATTATCGGCAGAAATTCGGCGCAGGCGCGTTTTGCGGCATAATAGCATGGTTTGGGGCGTCGATAGTAGTCAATAATCGACCAGTTGCTTGTAGGCCAGCAATCGTTGAACATCCATAACATTGTTCCGCCGTTGTTCGGACGGTCGCGCCGCGCGCTCTCAAATTCAGCGCGCATCATCTCGGCATGCGCGGCCTGGCCGTACTTGACGTATTTTTGAAGACTGTCGATTTTGCCAAAGAGGGTACCGGCTATAAACATGGTTTGTTCATGGTGCGGCAGGTTTTCATGTCCGCGCTGGAGATGGTAAGTCCATATGTCGTCAGGCGGCCATTGATGTCCGGGAGGCAAGAACTGTTTCATCGTATGCACGTCGGACGGTCCCTGAATGCAAAACTCCGAATTGAAGGAACAAGCATTTTCGAAATGGAGCCGGAATAATTCAGGATGTCCTTTTACTTTCAGCACAGCTATTTTTTCTTCAGGCGTATCCGCTTTCATTGTTTTGAACAGCCTGCGCACATCCTGTCCTCCGGTTCCTTCCAAGGTCTCGAAAAGCGCAAATTTCCAGCAGGACAGGTGAGAGTTGCCGCTTTCCGGCATGTTTCCTGCATCATCGTGAGACTGCGGGCTGCTTTCCACGTAGGGTACGCCCAGTCCGTGCCTGCTGACCAGTCCGCGTAAAATCATGGTGTAAATCTGCGGGTCGTCCCTTAATCTGTTAACTTTTACACCTGCTCCTTCCATACCGTAAATTCCGGTATCAGCCGACGCCACCGCCTTTTCATTCGGCAGCGACCATGAAAATACGTCTTCGTTGCATCCGCACCAGATGATTATGCAAGCGTGGCTGCGCAGACGTTTTATCTGGTATTCCGCTTCGGCGATAATCTCGGTGCGGAGCCGGTCAACAGGATATCCGGTGCTGGCAAACATAAAGTCCTGCCATACCATTATGCCGAGTTCATCACAGAGATTATAAAAAATATCCCGTTCATAGATGCCGCCGCCCCACACCCTCTGGATATTGAAACCGGCCTCTGCTGTTTTTCGAAGATAAAAACGGTATTGTTCCTCGGTTGCCGTTGCAGGCCATAGTTCCATGGGAACCCAGTTTCCGCCTTTGCAAAACACACGGCGTCCGTTGATTTCCAGCCAAAAGGAAATGCCCGGCCCGGCTTCTTCTGTAAAAGGTTCCTCAACAATCCGGGTTTCGCGTATTCCTATGCGGCCGGTACGTACATCCGCTGATTTCCCGTTGACCGTCAGGCGTACTTCATATTCGTAAAGAGCCGGTTCGCCCAGTCCGTTCGGCCACCAGAGCCGCGGGTTTTCAATGAAAAAGATTGCATATGAATGAACGAATCCGGGTCGTTCGATTTTTTTCTCAATATTAACGCCGTGTCCGCATATTCGCACGTTGAGATAGTATCCCGCATCCCTTGCGGTCTGATTGACCTGAAACTTGAAGTCGAGGCGGCCGGAGATGAATGTCCGAATGGAGACATCTGTCAGGCGCGCTCCGGCATGCTGTTCTATCTGCGCCGCTCCGGCAATACCAATGGAAGGAAGTGGCAGACTCCAGTCCCACCCGAATGAAAACTGCGGTTTGCGCATCAGGCTGCGCCGGTCGTACCATCCGCCCAGTTCATCGAGACGCGGCCCGCCCATAATCCTGTCAATAGACAAGAAGCGAATCAGCAGGACGTTTACGGAGCCGTTTTTTATCTTGTGCGTAACGTCAATTAGGCAGGGACGGAAAGCATTTTCCGTCCGGACAAGCATTTCTCCGTTCATGTAGATTTCCGCCTGTCCGTCGATGCCGTCAAGACGAATATTGGTATAAGGGTGGTTCTTTTGCGGATTGAAAAAAAATTCCCGGCGCCACCACCAGTCCATGGAAGTGACCCAGTAACATTGCCTGCCGTTGTCGCCTGCGTATTTTGCGTGCTGTGTTCAAGCAATATCTGAAGAATGTAACAGAGGCCCAGATGTATGGTGACAAGCGATACAAAAACATCTCGGAGCGGAATACCCTCCAAGATATATTTGCTTCAGGTTGTTCATACAAACCGTCCGTCTCGCATTCTCCTTCGCTCTACTCAGTGCCGGCAACAGCATTGCCGCCAGTATAGCGATGATAGCCACAACAACCAGCAGTTCGATCAACCCATGCGATTTGCGAGAAATCACTTTTTCTCTAAACATTTTGCACCTCCACTAAACCCGTTAAGTTTTTTTATCGCGTACTGCGGCATCCATATTTTCCCGCCATTCCCGTATTCGCGCCCACTCCGTTTCATCTGCCGTTAAAGGGTCAAATCTGCTTGGGTCGGGGTCTGTGTAAAGTTTCCTGTATTCTTCTTCAATGCAGACCGGGTTGGGAGTATTATACTGCACCTTGTTTTCTTTCCGCCACGCGTCCAGTTCATTGAGCATGGAAGCGACACGCATGGGGTACTTTTTTGTGACATCTTCTTTTTCCCCGATGTCTTCCGAAAGGTTGTAGAGTTCCGTTTTTTTCTCGTCATACAATTCTATCAGCAGCCAGCTGCCGTCGCGCACAACGCCACAGGGACGTCCACCCTGATTGGTGTAGTGGGGGAAATGCCAGAATATCTTTCGTCCGGGAATGGCACTGCCGGTCAGCCCTTCCGCAAAACTTATGCCGTCCAGGCCCGGAGGTACGGGCGCCCCGGCAAGTTCCAGCAGGGTGGGAATCCAGTCAATGTTATTTACGGGTTGATGAATTACCCGGCTTTCGGGTATGTGTCCGGGCCAGCGCACAATAAGCGGCACGCGCTGGCCGCCTTCGTAGATATAACCTTTTCCGGCGCGGTAGGGGGTGTTGTGCGTAACTCTTTCGTGCTGTAGTTCAGGTACGTGCAGGCCTCCGTTGTCCGAAGTAAACACAAAAATGGTGTTTTCGGCCAGGTGCATTGCCTCAAGCCGGTCAGCTAGCATGCCGATGGTATCATCGAGTGTTTCTATCAGTGCGGCATATACCGGTTCAAAAGCGTCCCTTTTTTTATCAATGAGCCACCGGCGAGCCGTGTATGGAATATGGGGAGTATAATGCCCGAGATAGGCTGCAAATGGGCGGCCCTTGTTGTTTTTAATAAATCTAATGGTTTCACGGGTCAGTTCATATTCAGCCTTTCCGCCTTCGGTATCCGACGGTGTCGTGTTTTTACCTTCGCCTCGATAATATACATGGTCAAATCCGTGTTCCGCCGGGCCGAATTCTTTGCCGATATGCCACTTGCCTATAAATCCCGTGACATAACCGGCTTCTTTGAAATATCGGGGGAAGGTTTTTATCGAAGGCGGGACATTCATAGTAATTTCAGGGTGCAGCAAGCGTTGCGAAACAGTATCGGGCCGGCCGGGCAGATACGTGGTAAGGTGAAGCCGCGCCGGATTTAGCGCGGTAAGCAATCCTGCCCGCGAAGCCGAGCAAATTGCCTGTGAAGCGTATGCTGATGTAAAGCGTACGCCCTGCGCCGCAAGGCGGTCGAGGTGAGGGGTATTATGGTCTTTACGCCCGTAGCAATGCAGGTCGTTTATTCCGAGGTCGTCGCAAATCACGAATACGATGTTGGGCAGAGCCGAGTTTTTTTTACGCATTTTTACCTTGAGGTTGCAATATTTTCAAGCGCCCGGTTGATATACGACCAGGCAAGCGATGCATAAAACCTGTGTCCTGAAAAAAGTGCTGGAAGCATTGATACCGTTCAGAGCCACCTCGCGGGCTTGAACCGCGGGCCTGAGCATTACAAATCTTGCACCAATTTTGAAAATTCTTCACGGGTTAGACCCGCCTGCCCGATAATTGCAATCAAAGTTCCCTTCGGGAATTCCTTTCTTTGAGGGATAATGACAAGTCTGGTTTTGCCACCTTTGCAAACAGGTGCGATACATAATCAGGATTTATATGGCCCCCACTCTCCCCAACAAAGACATATTCAGACCCGGCATTCTCTTTTATCTACCATCTATTGAAAAAGCAGAAAAAATCCGGTTATTTATTTTTGTATTCCGTAACAGGAAGACTGGCGGTACCCGCGTAAAACACCACGATTTCCACAGGTACTTTGCCCTCATTGCGTCCAAAATGCCACGTATCAACCACCTCTATTATAGCATCGCCTGCCTTCAGGTGCATGACCGCACCGCTTTCAGTCTCTACCATAAGTTCCCCTTCCAGCATGTATCCCGCATTAATCACCGGATGTTTGTGCATGGGCAGGGTTGCGCCGGCAGGTATATTTATCTTCAGGACGCTGATTTCAGGCCGTTCCGACGGATAATTCGGCAAAAGATTTCCATCCCAGCTTTTAGCGCTTTTTGCCAGCACTGTGGACTCAGCACTCCTGTTTTCTTCAACCGCGGATGCCCTGCGTTCTTCAACCTTCAGACTGGCGCATCCTGAAAAAAACAGCAGAACAATCAAAAACATCTTAACAAATCCGGTTCTCATGGTTTCCTCCCGTCATTGGAAAACATTAAAATTATAAATCTTCCGGAAGATTTGTCCAATTTTTTCTTGCCATCAGGGGTTTATCCTGTTACAATACAGGCAGGACCATAAATCATAACCCCTCACCATGAAAGCGCTTCAAGGAAAAAAGAGAGAAATCAGGTTCCCCTCTCAAAACATGTTCGGGGCAAGCAGGGGTAAAGGAGGAATCCATGGGGAAAAAGAAAAAGGTCGGCAACGTTGCACTGCCTGTCTTCACGAAAGGTAAATTCATACGCCTTCTTCTTT
>CAYPTS010000093.1:0-5328 GCA_964413825.1 uncultured bacterium | reverse complement strand
TTGCCAGTTGCACCGCAGACAGCCCGATGTTGCCCATCCCGATTACAAGAATGTTTTCGCCGGCGTTTATTCCCACCATGTCAATCCCTTTTTTCGCCACGCAGACAAGATAGACAACTACCGCCTCCTGATAGGATACGTTATCGGGGATTATGGCAGGTCTGCCGGCAGGACCGGGAGTTGTTTTGGGGTTTTTTATCGCATACCCGCACTGCCCGCCCCAGGCCGCAGTATAATCAGGATAGAAAAATACCTCGTTTGCCATTACCCTGTCGCCCACCCTGAATTTGTCTCCCGTATTGCTTGTAAACGCCTTATCTCCGGCATATACGACCTCTCCTACATCTTCGTAACCCGGAACGCACGGATAGCATACTCCTTCGCCGACTGCTTCCCCTGAATAGACAGCCATCTCCGTTCCTGAAGATATGCCGCTGTATTTGGTCTTGACCACTACGGTTGTCTCGTCCACTTCCGCAAGCCGTATCTCCTTAACCTCCGCTTCACGGGGCTTCTTGAAAACTATCGCTTTTCCTTTTTCGTATTCTTTTGCCATTGTTTTCCTTTCCATTAAAAAACTTGAGTTCCGGTTTCAAAAATATCTGCGAAGGTTCTTTCTTTTTTCCGCTTATTCTGTCCAGTATTATCCCGGCGGCAATCTCGCCGATTTCGGTTCCCCGCTGTTCCACAAAAGGAATGGGTTGCCGGACAATGGAAGGTAAATCAACCTCCTGGATTTCCGAAAGATTCAAGTCTACAGAGTCAAAACCTGTAAGGGTTATGTCATCGGGTACCTTATGGCCGTTTTCTAAAAAAAAGCGGAATCCCTCCTTGAAATAATGCAAACTTTCAACGAAAAGAGCATCCGGTTTCTCTTCTGAAAACATTTCTTTCATCGCCGAATACACATTCTGAAATTTCGTTGTTTTTTTCCAGAGCAGTTTCCGGTTAAGCGGAATCCCTTCATCTTTCAACGCGTCTTCATATCCTCTGAATCTTTCATCCAGCGCCGTAAGGTGCTTGCTTGAACCCATGTAGGCGATTTTTCTTCTCCCGCTTTTTATAAGATAATTGATTGCCTGATATGTCCCGAGATAGTTGTCGCTAACCACAAAATCCATATTCACTTCAGACAGATAGTTATCGACAAGAACAACGGGAAGCCTGTCTTTTATTAATTCTTTCACAGTGTCAAAGGTGGTTCTTCCGTTTTTGTGTGGAGAAAAAATTATTCCGTCTATGTTTCTGTCTGAAAGGATTTCAAGTTGTTTTTTTTCCAATCTCCCGAGATTTGAACTGCACACAAGGCTGAAATATCCCTTTTCCGTCAAAACTTTTTCTATTCCCGACAGGATGTTCAGGTTGAAGGTTCTTGTAAGGTCGCCGAGAACAATGCCTATGGTCCGGGTTTTTTTCGTCTTTAACTGCAGCCCAAGACTGTTGGGACGGTATTTCTCTTTCTTCAGTTTTTTGCTAATCTTTTCGGCAAGCGCCGGATTAATCCTGTTCTGTTTCCACTTGTTATTATAAACATACGAAACAGCCGCCATTGATACATCCAGCTCATCCGCTATTTCCTTCAGTGTCTTCATGAATATTTTTCCTTTCCATACATTATACACATAAATTTAATTTTGTCAAGCGGGAATCGTTTAAGCACTTCAAACAACAAAACGCAAAAAACTCGTTTTGACAATAAAAGCATTTGAATGTATTATTATCGGGTTAAAACTATCGGCAAAAAAAACACAAATGTTTACATCCATATACCTGGCATCGTTTTTGGTGGCATGCATGGGAAATCTTTTGGGTATTTCCCTCGCATTGTATCTTGTACAGGTAAAACAAAGCGGCCCCCTGATAATAGGGCTTGCCGGCTTTGCCGGGAATTTTGCCGCCACGATAACCACTTTTCTGCTTGCGCGATATTCCGTAAAAAAGAGGGAACTGGTTTTCTTCTATGCTCCGTTGAGCATAGGCATACTTTATTTTCTGGTGCCCTTTTCACCGATACCTCTTATATTTTTCTTCCTCTTATCAGGAGGCATCCTTTACGGCTTTTTCTGGCCGTCAATACAGAAATGCTTCGCAGGCGCGGGTGACGAGTTAAGGATAGGAGTCTTCAATCTCTCGTGGTCTGCAGGGGTAATCCTCGGTTCCTTCGCTGCGGGCACGATTTTTTCATTTAACCCGGGATATCCGTTCATTGTATCCCTGCTTCTCGCACTGTGCGCATTTTTTGCCATGGCTTCTCAAAGAAAAACCATTTTTTCCAGTAAAAACAATAACGCAAATATACCCGCAGGGAACATGGAAACACCGTCTTCTGCAACGGTTAAAGAAATTAGATTGTTAAATTTTCTTCATTTCTTTACATCGAGTTCAATATATTTCCTTTATCCAAAACTGGGGCTGACCAGAGGATTTTCTCCGCAGTTTATCGGTTCCGTTGCAGGTATAATGCTGGTATCCCGTTTCGCAGCATTTTTCCTTTTAATGGACAAGCCTTTGCTGTTGCATCCCGCAAGGTTTGCCATCTCCTGCACGGCATTTTTTATCAGTTGCTGTCTTGTAGGGCTGGGGAATACCCCGCACATTATCATAATAGGGGTAGTGATACTGGGCGCAGCCGGCGCATTCTCTTACCACAACAGTCTGCAGATACACCTGAAATACGGTTTAAAAACCGAAATACATGAGGGAATCATAGGCGCCGGAACTTTTGCCGGGGCACTGGCGGCGGGTCTCATCGGACAGATACTTGACCTGCCTTCCGCCTATGTCATTATCGGTGTAGGGATGCTTATTGCGGGATTATGGCACAGCCGTCGGTATCTCTCAGTCAAATTAATAAAAACCGCACCTTAAATTTTTTGCACCGCCGGCTGATATTTTTCATCATACAGTCTGCTGTTATAGGGTACGCGCCTGCCCGGGCACTTTTCGCGCGGGCACAGCATGCAACTCTCGAAAGACGTTTCGGTGGGAAAGAAAATGCCTGATACGGACTTTGAGGGCTGCATGAGAAAACTTCCGGTAAGGACGACCCCTGCGGTTCCTTCCACGTCGCCGATTATCTCAAAAAAAGGCTTCTGCTGTTCTATCGGCCAGTCTTTGAGTGAGCCGGGGGCCATTCTTGAAAGTTTTGTGAGACAATACTTTTCTTTTATGTATGCGGAGAAAAACTTCATTGCCTCTCCGAGCGCCTCCACCTTTACGTAATCCGCAAAATAAGCAAAAAGCGGGTCGGTATATTTCTTGGACCATGCTTCGAGTTCCGCGCCGCAGGTTACCACGTAAAGAAACACGCGGTGCACATTCTCAAGGTTTACGCTAAGCACCCTGCTCTTCAGCATAACGCCCTCGATAACCACACTGTCGTCAGTTCTGTTCTCCGGGTATGCCACCCTGTACACGGCTTTCGGCGAACCGGTTTTTTCCGCTTCGGCAATCATTTCCTTCAGTGCCGCAAAATCTTCTACGTTTTTTGCAATTTTCAGTTTTGCGGCCGTTTTTTCCGGGTCAATCCCAAACGGAATGCCGTCAAGAAAACACAGCCCTTTTTTACACGTTATCTTCATTTTTCCCATTTTTCCATATTAAGTCCAAAAATGGAATTGCTGACTCCAAAAACATAATACCTCAAGATTGGATTCTTGTCATCAGTCAGATTGGAAAGTTTGAAAACATACTCAGGCAAAGTCGGGAAAGTGCCGTTTCCATTCCCTTTGCAGATGTTTTTCTTCGGATTCCGACAACTGCTTTTTCAAGGGCTCCCTTGCGTATCCCGCATCTATGCCCCTGAACTTAAGGGCTGCCTTCCATGCCGTTATGCCGCCGTATTGTTTAAGAAGGGATACCGCGACTGTAACTTTTTTTTGCAGTTGTGCCGCTTTCTCCATATCGCCCGACTTAAAACTGCCGTATATTCCCTTGAATATCTCCGGCAGGACGTTCTGCGTTGTACCGATGCAGCCCGCAACACCCATTGCAAGTCCGGGAAGGAACATCTCGTCCGGCCCTGAAAACGCCAGCCATCTGCCTTTCGCCTTGATAAGTATATCCTGCAAAATATACATGTCGGGGTTGGTATACTTCAGACCTATGATGTTTTTAACCTTAAGAAAATTCAGTATCTCTTCGTTTGAAAGGGATACCCCCGTCGTCCCGGGTATGTAGTAAATCAGAAACGGCAGCGAGGTACTTTCAGCCAGCGTTTTATAATAGTTAAAAATCTCCCCGAACCCTACCTTGAAATAGATGGGCGCAATGGAGGATACCGCATCCAGTTTCATCTTCTCGGCATGTTTCGCAAGTTCGACTGCGTTTCGCGTATTCAAACTGCCGCCTACGTGCGCTATAAGCCGCACCCTGCCGCCCGCCTCTTCCCGTACCGTCTCGACCACCAGTTTTCTCTCCTCTACGTCCATCGAGGGACCCTCTCCGCTTCCCCCGCAGATGTAAAGGCCGTCTATCTCTTTTGATACGAGGAACCTGACAAGTTTCTTCAGGCGCATTTTACACACATTTCCTTCCTTGTTAAAAGGCGTCAGCAACGCCGCATAAACTCCGCTAAATTTCTTCGCTTTCATTTTTCTCCTCTTTTTTCCGTTCTTTTACAGCCTTTAACATCCCCTCTTTGGACCAGAGAATGTGTTTTTTAATTGTTTCTGCCGCTTTTTCAGGATTGCCTGAAGCAAGAGACTGGATAATTTTATTATGGGAATACGGATTCAAGTCTTTCTTTGCATAAGATGTAATCCCTCTTAAAAAAATAAAAGAGGTTGAAAACATCCGGATTTTTTTCACGAGATGGCTCAAATACCAGTTGCCGGAAAGGTCTATGATTGTTTCGTGGAAAAGCCGGTCAACCCGTTCTCCTTCCATTCTATTTTGTTTTTGACGGGATTGTCTGTACGTTCTCGCATACGTCTTCAATCTGCGGATAAATTCAGGAGTGGCGTTTTTTGCCGCTTCCCTTACTGCAATGTCTTCAAGGGCAAGCCGGACGGCATAGATATTATCTATATCCTCTTCGGAAAAATCCTTAAAAATGATTCCTCTGTTTTTTCTTGTCTGTATAATGCCGTCATGTTCAAGATGTTTTAGGACTTCCCTTACGGGTGTCCTGCTGACCCTGAAGCGAGCAGCTATGGATTCTTCCGTTATTTCACGCTTGCCGTTTCCGTTGTTAAGCAGGTGTTCTATAATCTTTTCCGAAAGTTTATTTGCCTTTGTCTTCATTGGTTTTTCAAGGTTTTATCTTGTATACTTATTATCACTTGTATACATATTATCACAAGATAATTTTTGTGTCAAATTTATTTT
>CAYPTS010000092.1:1673-5381 GCA_964413825.1 uncultured bacterium | reverse complement strand
CTCTCGGAGAACTCACCCTCCTTCGCCAAGGCTACGTAGGGTTCACACAGCTCCGAGCAAGGTAATCGTCCGAATGCTTGGTGCTTTTCACCTTGTCTTATGACTGTGCTTCCACACTCGCACGTCAACTCTTTCTTTTCCCCTCAGTACCCAAGAGAAGCGGGTCTTTTACACGGCGGGTTTTACCTGGCTGAAGCGGGGGTACACTTAGCAAGGGAACTGTATTCCTGCCTTTATTGGTAAGAACCTGCAGAGATATCTTGGGAAAGGACATGCATTTCCCGTTCCATGAAAAAGTTCCAAGGGAATCGTTCAGTTCTCTTGTCCAGAAGATTGTGTCGGTGCGCTCTCCAATATGCAAGACAAATACACGTGAAGACGGTGTATCCTTAAGGATTTCAGATTTAACAGAGTATTCCAGCACGCGTGTTTCGTATGGAATAATGAGTGTTATACATTCCACCACTTTCTCTTCCCAACTCCATGATACGAGAGGAGCAGGAATGACCTTGTCTTCCGGCAAACCTATAAAACCGAGGTGTGTCTTTTTATCTCCCCTGAATATTTTCAATGACGGACTATTCTCAGGAATCACCGGTATCATTTCAATAAGGATATTCGTTTTTGGATTGCAGGTATGAAGAACCTGCCTTCCTGATATACGCCGGTAAGGGCTGTCATCCATCTGCCAATGCGAATAAACGGTATTGCCCGGGTCAGTAACGAGAAAATCAAAAATGACGATATATCTGCCTTTCAACCAAAGAAGGCATCTGTCGTGGATGCCGAAGGTACCCCGACCTCTCCCTTCGTTGAATGCCCATTTGTAGGTGCCGTCCCAATAGCCTCCGGTATATCTGCCGTGCGCAAATCCGAATTTTTTGCCGCCAAATGCTTGTAATAACCGCGCTCCCGTATCAGACTGGTTTAACATATTTACATTCATTGTTGAGTGCGCAGAGGTTTTCTTGCCTGCAACGGCCTGCCATTTTGACATTTCATATGAAAAGATGCCTGGGTCAGGAATAAGTGTTCTGCCCTTATGACAAAATTCCAGTGCCAACCTGGAAAGGTGGGAGTGTCCCCCCCCGTGGCTGGTGGAGGAATCAAAAGCGAGATAGTCCGTATCGCTTCTCCATGAGTCTCTAAAAAAAACCAGTCCTGCACCGGAGAATATTCCGTCACAGGGTATGGTTCCTGAAATGCCGTACTGTTTACGCAGTGCCTTGTGGTTTGCAATCCGCCGGTCAAGTATACGGTTGTTCTTAATTGAAGAAATGGAGCCGGATGAATCGTTGAACCGGGAGATTCCGCCGTGGGGCAGGGTATGTGACAGGGAATGGAAATCCATATTTAAGACCCGCTGAGGCTCCAGTTCCCAGCCGTTCTCTCCGAGTTTTTTACCTATCTTGCTAAACAGCAGAAATGTTGCCGCCATCCAGTCATGATAGCCCGCAGAACGTTCAATATGAGTGCCATCTTCAAGAATTTGCGAATAAAACTCATTAATCAATGAGTCACGGGCGAAGGTGAGGTATTTTCCGTAGCGGGAAGGAATCTGAAGAGACATCTGAAGATGACATGATAATGCCGCAATTCTCCAGTTTCCTTCACGGGCAAGATTGTTTCTGAGCCATTCTAACTGCCAGTCAATAGAAGAGAGCACCTTATTAATGAAAGAATCATCAAAGAATTTGCTGCCGTAAGCAATTTCAAGCGTGCACAGCCACCCTACCCATGATGGATTCAGAGAACCTAAACGGATTGGCATGTTAAGCGAAGAGTCTCTCTGTGCAGGTCTTCCTTCGAGACTGTAAGGTGAATGATGTTGAATCCAATCTTTAATATACAGGGCTGCTGTTTCCGCATAAGACGCGTCTCCCGTAATCTTATAACACGCCATAAGTGGTGAAAGTTGATAAAACCTGTTCAACTGTGCAGGCCATTCCTGATGTGCAATGTGTTTTCCCGACCAGTCAATATTTTCTGTGCCTGTGCACACAGGTCTGCTGTCAAAATAAAGGATGCCTTTTTTTGCAGCATCCGCTTTTTCTCTGCATCCGGGACTGTTGTAAAACTTCTGCGGATTAAACCACAATTCAGGCAAATTTGTTTTGACCTGCCTCATCTCCTTTATTGCCGGGTGCATTTTACCTCCCGTTCAAAGCGAATAGCCGGATTGGAATCACGAAGCGGAGGCGTAGGTGTCAAAGGCGATGCGTAGTTCCTCGTTGGTGGGGATTACGTACACCTTCACTTTTGAATTTGGCGCGTTAATCTCGCCTTCGCTTGAAAAATTCTTGTAGTTTTTGTCGTTGTCCAGGATGATGCCGAATTCTTCCATTCCGGAAAGTGCCTTTTCCCGCACCTCCGGAGTCTTTTCGCCGGCGCCGGCGGTGAAAACTATGGCATCCGTCCTGCCCAGAACCGCCATGTATGCGCC
The DNA here is from genome assembly GCA_964413825.1 of uncultured bacterium. Classification (GTDB taxonomy): domain Bacteria; phylum Ratteibacteria; class UBA8468; order B48-G9; family JAFGKM01; genus JAFGKM01. The sequence goes on along the minus strand of CAYPTS010000092.1, from coordinate 2,938 downwards.
TATGTATTTTTTCACCCTGTAACTATAAACGTCTATTGAAAGGGCAACCCTTCTGTTGTCAATGTTTTCAAGAAGGTTGCGGAAATCGTTTGACACGCCGGAAAGACCGAGCAGGCCGCTCTTCTTGTTCAGAAGGTTGTTGACCTCCTGGCCGGAAAGGCCGAAACTGTCCATGAGGTGGAAGATTATGCCCGGGTCAATATCGCCAGACCGGGTGCCCATCATAAGGCCTTCAAGAGGCGTGAGCCCCATGCTGGTATCTACTGAACGGCCGTTTTTCACCGCGGTGATACTGCACCCGTTGCCAAGGTGGCAGGTAATGATATTAACGCCGTACTTATTTTTTTCCATAAGTTCCGCGGCACGGCGTGCGACGTACCGGTGGGATGTGCCGTGAAAACCATATCTTCTTATGCGGTACTTCTCGTAAAACTCGTAAGGAATAGGATAGAGGTATGCAACTTCGGGGATGGTTGTATGAAAAGCCGTATCAAACGAAGCAACCTGCAAACTTTCAGGGAAGTATTTCATTGACGCCCTGATGCCGGACAAGTTGTGAGGGTTATGCAAAGGAGCCAGCGTTATGTAGTCTTCTATCTTTTGAATTATTTCCTCGTTGAGAAGGACGCTCCTGTCAAAACCCTCGCCGCCGTGGACGACCCTGTGTCCGACGCCCGTTATCTCTTTTACGTCTTTGATTATTCCGGTTCCGCCGTCAACAAGAGTCTTTGCAATAACTTGAAGGCTTTCCTCATGATTTTTTACCTGTACCGGCTTCTTTTTGCATATCTCCTTTTCTCCCTTTTTATAGGAAAAAAGAGATTCCTCCTCTCCTATCTTTTCCACGCCGCCGTCTGCAAGAAGCGTCTCTGCCGGCATCTCGAAAACCTTGAATTTTACCGAAGAACTGCCACAGTTTATAACCAGTATTTTCATTTGTTTTGAGATTGCTTCGCGTCCGCTCGCAATGGCAAGCAATGAGAATGTTATGCTTTCTCTTCCATGTGTTTCTGGATGAAGTCCACCGCTTTCCCCACCGTCTGAACTTTAAGCGCCGCATCTTCCTCCATTTCTATGTCGAACTCGTCTTCAAATGCGGCAACCAGTTCCAAACTCTGCACGCTCTCTGCACCGAGGTCTTCAACAAACCTGCTGTCTTCTTTCATGTCCGCCTCGTCAACTCCGAGAACTTCCGCCGTAACTTTTTTCACCCTGTTTTCAACCTCTGTCCTCTCCATATTCCCCCCTATTAAATCTTGCACAAA
>CAYPTS010000092.1:0-1573 GCA_964413825.1 uncultured bacterium | reverse complement strand
GAAGCCAGTCTTCTCAATTTATTTGCTGAGTTTGCGGCTCTTTCTGATGCTTTCCTTCCGTTCTTCAGCAGTCATCTCGTACACGTACCTTATCGCCTCTTCCTCTTCCGCTGGCATCTCTCTCTTCCTTCTGCCCATAACGGTCTTTGCGGTATTGACCATCATCTCCAGCCCGTATCCCTTCATGAATTTATTGTTGACATACCATGTAAAAGAGGGAAAGACCTTGGGCAGTATGCCTCCTGCCGTTATGTTGCACATTAAACCGGCAACCGTGCCAGTATTGAGCAATACCCCGATGCTTGTTTTCGTATGGTCGCCGATAAAAGAACCAACCTTCAAACTGCCCGTATCCATCGCCTTCCCGTTGACGTATACGCTGACATTGCTGTAGTCGTTTTTCAGGTCGCTGTTAATGGTTAAGCCGCCGAGATTTACAAACTCGCCTATATAACTGTGCCCGATGAAACCATCGTGGTACTTGTTCGCATAAGAATAAAAAATGGATTCTTCAACCTCTCCTCCAACCCTGCACATATCTCCGAAGCTGTTCCCTTCCCTAATGTTTGCGCCCGGCATAATCTGGGTATTTTTGCCGACATAACAGGGCCCCTCAATCCTTGCGGAAGGGAAGACCTCGGCACCTTCGTCTATGTAAATTGGCCCCTGCGCAGTATCCAGAGCAACAAAGGGATGCACTTTTGCGCCCCCCGCGATGTAAACCGCTTGCTCGTCTCCCACAACCGCCGCCGATTTGTGCAGGTCTCCGTCCACGCCTTTTTTGCCGAACCTCGCAAAATCATCTTTCAATACCCCGGGGTTCCATGATATCAGGTCCCACGGGTATTCAACGCACTTCAAAAATTTCTCCTCGCAGACAACGGTCTCCCCTGCCTTTTTAAGAAATTCATCGAAATTTCCGTTCCATAATTTTGCGGCGGTCTCTTTTTTGACAAAGCCGTATATAATGTTATCCCCGCTTTTCACGATTTTTTCTCTGGAAAGGGCTATCTTTTCATTTGCAGGGGCAAGCCATCTGCCGTTGACAAACAGGATGTCCTCTCGGAAGAAGGATTCATCATTTACAGGCAAGCCGAATTTTTTCTTCGCAAGGTTTTTCATGTAGTCCCGCACCCATAACCCCTTTTCTCCTTCCGGCAGTACGGCTGAAATTTTGTCCAGAAGCGAGTCAAACCCGCAACGCAGTTCAAAAACGCACTTGATAAGGCACATCGGAGCAAGATTGCTCCACTTCCCGTCTTCATAAATCAGTATCTTCATTGTGTTCCCTTGCTCCGTAATGACTTTTTTTGTCATTGCGAGCGTTTTTTGCGCGGCAATCTCAACCTTAATGTGAGATTGCGGAGCCTGCCCCGAGTCTGTCATTGAGATTGCTTCGTCATACAAAGCATTCCTCGCAATGACAAGCGAGGGGTCTCATTCCTCGCAATGACAAGCTGTTCGGGGTCTTGATTTAAGTTAAACAACTGGTAACGGCGGTTATACCGACAATATCTTCGACCTTCGCGCCCCTTGACAGGTCGCTTACCGGCTTTGCAAACCCCTGCAGTAC
>CAYPTS010000091.1:0-5539 GCA_964413825.1 uncultured bacterium | reverse complement strand
GGTAATTTTCACCTGTCCGGACGACATGTCCAGTTCTCCGGACAAAAGAGATGCGCCTTTGCCGAAATCCAGTTCAATCCGGCCTATGGGAAGAATGCTGGGTTTTCTCGGCATACCGGGCTTTGGCGCCGGGGGAGTGAACAGTTTTGCCAGCCCCTGCTGGTCGTTGCCCGGAATAAGATATTTTTTTATCGTGGCATAGGACATGCCTTCAGTCCAGCCCATGGCGCCCCGGTGGTCCCAGAAATCCGCCCTGCCGATTGTGATGCGCAGGATACTGCCTTCACCCCAGACCATCGCGCCCATCCTGCCGTTGCCCAGAAGCATCCCCGTATGGGTGCGCGGCAGTGGAAACTCCCACACGTATTTCATCTTATCCATTTGCCCCCTATCTACCTTGAACTCTTACAAACTCCCCGTTGAAAAAATAAGGAAAAAAAATATAATATCTGAGATTCCGACGAAAAGGCCTCCAGGAGGTTCCGTCCTCTTGGAATCCTTTTCATTTATACGCCAACTTCTTCTTCAATACATCCAAGCAAGCCAACCTCTTACATTCTTTGGGTATCATGAATCAACTTCCTCCATTTTTCTTAACAAAATATTTACGGTAATCATACACTTACTAATACACTCACTTGGGGGTACTACCCTTACTATCATTGTAATGCCAGCGTGCCGCGGGTCCTCTACCCTGGCAAGTAAGTTCCCCTGACACTTTCAGGTTTGCCAGCAAAGTGCGAATCCAGTCGCGTCCCACAGACGGGCAAGCCCGTTCAATGTCAGACAAACGAAAATCTTCAGTTTGCTTGCGAATGACATTTAAAACCAATTCGGCTTTGGCCCCTTTCGGCTCTTTTGTCTGGCTAAGACGTTCTTCAAATTCCTGACAAGCAGTTTTCAAAATAAACAGGCAGTAATTGATAAATGGCCAGGGGTCATGTTTCCCTTCATGCCAGAATTGAGAACTTTGCTCCAGTGTTTCATAATATCGTTCCTTGTGCTGTTCAATCAGGCGCTCAAGACTGATGTACCGGCCAACCTCATAACCGAAATGGTAGCACATCAGAAGAAACAACAATCGTGAAACTCTGCCGTTTCCGTCCCTGAAAGGATGGATGCACAGAAAATCAAGGTTAAACGCGGCCAATGCAACCAGCGGGTGTATCCATCGTTCGCGAAGAGCCGAATCCCACGAGTCCAAGAGTTCCTTCATCGCAGCAGGTGTCTCAACTGCAGAGACTGTTTTGAACCGAATACGGGAGGTCCCATCGGGATACTTCTGGATTATGTCGGCATCCTTTTCTTTGTACTTGCCTGCATACCCAATCTCCCCGAGCGCCAACCGATGCAGGGTCAGAATCGTTTTCTCCGATAATGATAGGGCGGTGCCCTGTTCATGAACGAGTTTGAGCGCTTCCCGGTAACCAGCCACCTCTTCTTCATTGCGATTCCGCAACAGGGGCTGGCCAAAAATAATAGTGGCTACCCGGATTTTATCCACCTCCACGCCCTCTATACGGTTGGAAGAAACAGCGCTTTCAATAAGGGCATGTTCACGCAAAACTTTCAATCGTTGAGGTGCCTGCCGCATGAATAGAGCCTGCTTACCTCGAGCCTCGCCCAAATCGGCAAGGTACCAGGAGGTCACCACAGGCAGAAATTCGTGCCTTGCCGCAATCTGCCGGAATGTCATCATTCTTTCGGTCCTCCATAGTTTGCCAAATCTTCCCGTACCCTCATAGGTTTTGTCATGGCGCTTACTTCAAACCAGTAGTGTTGTACTTTCTTTATTTCGTGCCAATCAAAACTTGCAGAGTCTTTAATAGATTCCTGCAGTTCGGGTTTAGTATCACAGTTGGTCACAACATAAAATAAGCAATTCCAAGAGAGTACGTTTGCAAGCCGAGACGAAGGAGATTACCATTATATTTCGACTTTTTACAATTGTATCACATTCCTCTCATACACAAAAACAAGAGTCTTTTCCAATACAAGATGAGCCTGAAGGAGTGCACGGTTTCCAATGCAGCTTGAGCCTGAAGGAATGATGGGTCATAATAACGGGCACTATGACATCGTTCCTGACAAGGACACCGGTATCGCCGAGGTGCGGTTCTGGTATAAGGATAAACTGGTGGATATTCAAAAGGTGAAAAACGAGGATTTGAACTTAGTGCACTTTTGAATTTTAACTAACACAACTGGAAAATTGACAGAATTGGAGCAAAGTTTACAATATATGGGTGGAAAAAATAATAAGCATCCGCAACCTTAAGGTCAGGTTTGAAGGCAACGAAGTGCTCAAAGGGGTCAACCTTGACGTTAACGCTGGAGAATCGCTGGTCATCGTGGGAAGTTCAGGGTGCGGGAAATCCGTCCTTTTAAAAACCATCCTCGGGCTGATAAAGCCGGATGAAGGAGACATTTGCATTTTCGGCGAGAAAACCACGGGACTGCCGGAGAAAAAATTGCTGGATATACGCCGCAGGATAGGCATGGTATTCCAGAGTTCGGCGCTTTTTGATTCCATGAGCGTATGGGAAAACGTGGGTTTTTATTACATCCACCACAGCGACATGGATGACGGAACAATAAGGGAACGGGCAAAGAAAATTCTGAAAGACGTCGGGATGGAAAACGTTGAGGACTACCTCCCGGAAAAGTTGAGCGGCGGGATGAAAAAGAGGGTTTCCGTGGCGCGGGCGCTGATATCCGAACCGGAAATGCTTTTTTACGACGAACCCACCACCGGATTGGACCCCATCACCGGCGACAGCATCACCAAGTTGATAAGGGACGTGCATGCAAAGTTCAAAACAACCGACATAACCGTCACGCACGACGTAAAACTCGCTTCAAGAATTTCCGACAGGATAGCGCTTATCGACAACGGGACGATAGAAGAAATCGGCACATTTGATGAACTCGGGGCAAAAAGCAAAAACCCGCTCATAATGAGTTTTCTGAATCATTCCGGGGGTCAAAAATGAAAAAAGAAAAACTGTCTCTTGAACTACGGGTGGGAATTTTTGTCATTGCCACCATATTTGCGGTCATCTTATTTGTTTTTACGCAGGCGACAAGCAGTAAATACAGGGGGTACGAGATAGGAGTTTTGTTTGATTACGTAAGCGGGCTTGAAACCGGTTCCCCTGTCAGGGTAAGCGGGGTAAGGGCGGGAGAGGTAAAAAATATAGAAATACTGTATGAAGAAAAGCCCAAGGTTCTGGCGAAACTGCGCCTCAGGCAGGACATAAAAATCGGGAAACACAGCAGGATAACGATACAGACCCTGGGAATAATAGGGGAAAAATACATTGAAATCGCCCCCAGCTCGAATAAAGAATATGTAATGGCAGGCGAGATAGTGGACGGCGAAAATCCGCTCTCGCTTGAAAGACTTGCCGAGGCAAGCCAGAGCATTGTCATGCGATTAAACGACGTAATCACGGACGTAAGCAAACTCACCGGAGACGAAGCCCTTCAGGAAAACGTGAAACTTGTGGTTAACAATTCCGCATCCGCCATAAAGAGAATAGACAGCGCTTTTGAAAAAATCGAATGGCTTGCGGACACAGTGGTGGAAACCAACGAAAAAACACAGGCGATTCTGTCAAGAAGCGCTCCAAAAGTGGAGTCTCTCCTCGATAACACAAACGAACTGGTGGTTTCGACAAAAACAAACGTGGAAACGACGCTCGACGAAATACAGCGGTTTGCGAAAGCGGGCACGGAAGCGGCTGAGTCTCTAAAAGAAATAAAAGAAACCGCCGTAGCCTTCGGGGAGGTCGCGGCCGACATGCAGGGATTCATCTTCCAACTCCAGAACGAAGGGCTTATCGCGCGCATGATGAAAGAGGAAGAACTCGTCGACCAGATAAAGCACGAGGTTGTGCTGCTGCATGAGGCAACGCAACAGTTTACAGAAACAGCGGGGACAATGAACGAACTGTCCGGAAACATGAACACAATAGTCTCCGACCTGAAGGACGGAAAAGGAAGCGTAGGCATGTTTTTGAGGAGCGACGAACTTTACAGGGATGTATCGGATTTCGTGAAAGACATAAAAGAAAATCCGTGGAAAATGTTCATTCGAAGAAGATGAGGAAAAACGAGAAAAACGTCTTTTCATGTTCGGAATGCGGATACCAGTCGGTAAGATGGCTGGGCAGGTGCCCCGACTGCGGCGGATGGAACACCTTCATTGAAGAGGTCATAAGCAAAAAAAGGCAGGCGTCGTCTTCCGGCACTTCTCTGCCGGAAAAAATAACCGAGATAAAACCCGAGCAGTTTTCAAGGATGCCCACCTCAATAGGCGAGTTTGACAGGGTATCCGGCGGAGGGATTGTTTACGGAAGTCTGATTTTGCTGGCAGGCGAGCCGGGCGTGGGAAAATCGACTCTCGTTCTCAGCATCTCAGGGAAACTCGCGGCACAGGGGAAAAAAGTCCTCTACGTAAGCGCCGAAGAATCCAAAACGCAGGTCAAGTTACGCGCCGAAAGGCTTAAAACGCTTTCGGACAACCTTTACATTTTGCCAGCCACAGAGATGCCTGCCGTAAAAGACGCCCTGAAAAAACTCAAGCCGGAATTCGTTATCGTGGATTCCATTCAGACGGTCTTCGACCCGGAACTGCCAACCACGCCCGGCTCGGTCACGCAGGTGCGCGAAAACGCAAATTTCTTCCTTAACCATGCGAAAAACAACGGATGTTCAGTATTTCTGGTAGGGCACATAACAAAAGAAGGGATAATAGCCGGACCGAAGGTTCTCGAACATCTTGTCGACGTAGTCTTCTCTTTCGAGGGGGAACTGCGGTCGAACCTGAGAATACTGCGCGCGACGAAAAACAGGTTCGGGTCGACCATGGAAATAGGCGTTTTTTCAATGGACGAGACCGGACTTACGGAAATACCGGAAGCGTCGGCGCTTTTCCTGCCGGACCTTAAAAATCCCCTGCCCGGCGCGGTCATTTTTCCTGCGCAGGAGGGCTCCAGAACAATACTTGTGGAGATACAGAGCCTTGCATCTCCCACATATTACGGCGTACCGAAAAGAACGGTAACCGGCCTTGACTACAACCGGGTTTCGCTCGTACTGGCGGTTCTTGAAAAGAAACTCCGTTTCAACCTCAACACCTACGACGTCTATTTCAACACCGGCGGCGGGCTGAAAATACTTGAACCTGCCGCCGACCTTGCGCTGGCAATGTCATGCGTATCGTCGCTGAAAGACCGCCCGCCGGAGGAAGAATGCGTTTTCATGGGAGAGGTTGCGCTGACGGGCGAAATACGGCGCGTAAGCAACGCCGACCAGCGGGTCAAAGAAGCAAAGCGCCTCGGATTCACAAAAGCGTTTGTCCCGGAAACCAACGTAAAAGACATAAAGGACAAATCCGTGCAAATCTATCCGGTAAGGTGGTTAAAGGAAGCCGTGGAAACTGCCATCAGGCAAACCTGATTTTTTTTTTACTTTTTTGCGGTTCTGTTGTAAAATAATACGGTAAATTGTGAATCCCTCATAAGAAAGAAACAGG
>CAYPTS010000090.1:0-5706 GCA_964413825.1 uncultured bacterium | reverse complement strand
ATACCAATGTAAATCATGGATGGAAGAAATCGGCGGGAGTCAGGCGCAGTTGTTCCGCAACGCGCAGGATATGGCGGTTTACTCCTATGCCGTCGGGGGAGTGGGCGTCGGAGCCGATGGAAATCTTCAGCCCCATGGACACTGCAAGACGGATAACCTCGGCATACGATTGCAGGCGGTTTTCTTCATGCAGAAGTTTTAGCAGGGGCTCGTTCAACTCTACGGCAGCGTTTGCTTTTTTTGCCGCCCTGAACAGGCGTTCAAAGTCCTTCAGCACGCTTCCGTCGAAGTTCTCAATGATGCCGTTTCGCGAAATGAGCCTTCCGGGATGGGCAATGATGTCAACCCGGGAGTTTTCCAGAACGTTTTCCATTATATCAAACCAGGCGCGGCATATCCTGGCGCGTTCTTTCTGCGTGAGTTCCATCTTGACGCGCCATCCTTTTCCGGTGCCCGGTATGGCGTGAGTCCCGACAAGTACCGCATCAATCTCTTGCTTGTCGAAATCTTCAAATACGAGTTGGCCTTTCCGTGAATAGTCAGGGTCTATCTCCATTCCGACCAGAACTTTTACCGTTGTTTCCACCGCCGCAACTTCCTTTCTTATCTGCTCAAGACCGGCCCTGCCCATATCGGAATAAAAGGCATGCTCCAGCACGACAATTGATTCCAGTCCGAGCGTTTCGGTCTTTTCTATTATGTTCCGGACGGTCATATCCGGCGCGGAATGTCCCGAATAAACGGTGTGTATGTGATAATCACAATCCGGGAAGCGCGTATTTTCTGCCGGTGTCATATGCGGTACATCTCCACTTCGTCAAACCACGCCGCTCCGCTGTTTCCGTCGGACCGGCATGCCATGCGAAGTCTCTCCGCTCCTTCGGGGATGCTGATATTGAACTCCACGCGTTCCCAGTCCCGGGTGCCGGACAACGGACGGCTGCGGAATGTCTTTACGGGTTCGTTGTCTCTGCGGTATGTGTATGCGGCAAGATACGTACTGCCGGTTGCCTCCTGGGTTTTTATCCACCCGCTGCAACGGTAGGATTCACCTGGATTCACGAGGGCTGCCACAGGCCAGCGCTGACGCCACTCGAGACCTTCTTTTGGCGTCCACATAAGTTTTACCGACCGTTCTCCGCCGCGTACCGCTTTGGAAAATACCGAATGCCTGCGGCTCCAGTCCCATTCTGCCCTGCCCATCTTGTCTTTCAGGTTATGCCAGCCGATAACCCATCCGTCAGGATATCCGCTTCCGTCATCGCGTTCAAAAGACGGATTGTCAACAAGGTTCAGTCGGGAAGGATTTCCGGAATTTGGGAATTCAAGCCAGTATCCCCAGTAATTGGCGGGTTTCCCGTAATCCATCAGGTGTGCCGCGGTGAGTATGGTATCCGAAGTCAGGCGGCAGGTCTCAACCGCAAATTCCAATACTGCGGCGTTGATATTGTCAACGTTGCCGGATTTATGCGCCTTTGCCACTTTCCCTGCCCTTTTCATCTGGAAAAGTGAGATTTCATGCATCCGCTGTTTCAGGTTAGAGGCGGCTTCTTCCGTAGTCTCTCCGAGCGGTGCGGGCTTGTAGTTGCTTATCTGGATAAGTTTCTGGTCGGTGACGTGTCCTTTCATGTGCAGGTCAGGCCAGTAGGCGAATGCTCCCCTGTCCTCTACGTGATGAAGAAGAACGCCGAGAAATCGCATTCCGTCGGCAAACCGCCCTTCTTCTATCGCTTTTACCACGAGAGGGAGGTATCTCTCCGGTACGCTGTAACTGCCCATCGGACAATAGCGGCTTCCGGATACAGGGAACGAAGGTTCCGTAGATGTGGGAGGACATCCGGGCGGCAGGGTATCCTTGCCCGGCGGGAAAAGAGCCCCTTCCTGCCGCAGAGGGTCCCAGCCGACGTAGTAAGAGATGTTCCATTCACGCCGCAGGTCCGGAAGGCGGTCTGCGTTTGGATATCCGGGTTCTCCGCCCCATTCTCCGTACCACGGCCAGTTAATGTCCGGAAAAGTGCAGTAAACCTTCCATAGGAGGTCTTTTTCGGGTTCCAGCCAGTCCTGCACCTTCTTCGGCTGTACGCGTATGGCTTCTCTCGTGATTGTGTGATGCTCTTCAGACCAGAGAAAGAAAACCGGCAGGAACGCCAGAGAAACGGCGCCGTTTTTACCCAGCATCTCTGCGGCGGCCAGTGCGGCCAGCAGAGCGAGTTGCTTCAAAAACCGTTTTCTTGTCATTGGCATTCTCCCTGCAATGTCTACGGACCCGTCAGTCCAATTCCATAACCCAAAATCTTTCCGGTTCGTGAAATCTTTTTTCAACTATCGCCCACGAGGTAAACTCTGGCTTCTCTCCGGCCTGCCTTGCCCGGAAAAAATTAAAGAGGAGTTTTGTCCCCCTGCCGGCTTTCACTCCCAGCGCCTTAAACGGCAGGGCAATCTCTACGGCCCATTTGCCGTCTTTCCTTAACGTTTTGACATAGATGACTCCTGAATTCCATGTTTTATCGAACATGAATGCGTCGTAAACGGTACCTATGGAACTGACCGCCAGATGGTAGTAGTCCTTTTTTTCCGGGCAGATTGAAAGCATCATTTCCACGCAGTCGTCAAGATAGACTTCAGAATCGTGCTCAGTCATCCTGGCACGTATCCTGTCCATGGCGGGTTCGGTGCAGACAAAAGAGATGTATAAATTATCCGCGTCATACATCATGTAAACTTCGGTTTGCTCGGGTTGTGCGCCGGCGTTTTCGGTTTTTGCCGACCACGGGCGTCTGAATCCGGTCAATCTTGCAGCCTGTCCGCGGACATTGTCTTTCAACAATCCTTCTTTGCGGACAGCGGCGGAAGTTGCTGGGATTTTGACGGGTAGAGGTTTTTCTTCGAGTTGCGGAAGCAAAACGGTTCTAATCAAATCGGTCCTGTTGCTTACCGTTTCTTCAATTTCGCGTTCCAGTTCTTCGGGAACGGTTCCTTTCAGGGATTCTGCATAACCGGTAAAAAGACTTATAAGATTCTGCGCTGACTGTTTTTTCACTTCCGATGTAAGCCCCTGAACCGGCAGTGCGTAGTTGTCCTGAAGGAAAGACTGGTATTCCACGAGTTTTCCGAGAGCTTCCGTTCCGAACATCTTTTTCATTATCGCCGCGGATGATTGTTCCGGGTTATATCTTGATGCGTTCCACATGTAATCGCCCGCAAAAAACCAGAAAATTTCTCTGTCCAGTAGCGGGAACATGTAACCGGTGGAGAGTTTTGATATCTCCGGAGAATTGTTCGATGCCGGCGGAGGGACTATGGAGGGCAGGGGCTGCATTCCTTCAAATCTCGCTACCCAGTTGTCCCAGTTCAGCGGTTTTCGCCCTGTCAGCCGCTTATGTTCCAGCGCGGTTTCTTCCGTCATTGTTGAGCAATTGATGAATGCGACGTCTTTTGGCAGACGCGACAGTACGGCTATGTATTCTTTCTGCTGGGGGGACCATTCAAGCGGGTTATAATAATGAATGGGGCAGACGGAAAATTCGTTTTCGGGATTCAGTTTTTTCAGGAGATTGTAAATTTCAAAAGTTAGGTAGTAGTGTGCTTCGGCGATGTTTTTAAAACGGGCCTTGTCTTCCGGGTATTCAAGTTGAGGCGGACCGTCGTCGAATGCCAGTTTGAAAACCCTTATCCCGCATTCGTAGTAATCTCTGTAAGCCTGCAAAATCATTTCCACGTCTTCCCTGCTTGAAAACCTGATGCGGCGTACGTACCCCCTGTCGGGTCTTGTCCCTGCGACTGGAGTAATGAATCTTTTCCGGCATTCCTCAACCCAGATTTTCAGGCTTTCTTTATACTCCGCGCTGAAAGGGTGCCACCATTCGTAGGAACCCGTTCCGGGCACTCCGTATATGACGTTTATTTTGAGCGGCACCATCCATTTATCCATCCTTGCGGTGCTCGTTCCGCCCGGCACCATGCCTCTCCAGAGATAGGCGGGTTTATCTAAAATCAATCCCTCCGCCATAAGATGTTTTTCTTCCTTGCGGACTGGATATTGCTTGAGGGTCTGGGCGGCGTAGTAGATGCCCTGTTCGGTGTTGCCCGACAGGATTACAAGGTTTTTTCCGTCCAGTCTTTTCACCGCCAGCACATAGCCCTGCTGTCCCATCTCTTTCCAATCGACGGCGGCACCGAGTCGGCGCAGAAATTCTTCGACAAGTCCGCCGGGTTCGGGCTGTCCGATAATAACCAGCGTTTCATAATCAGGGAGTTCGCTTTTTGAATAAAAGGAGGGAACGTCATTGCCGAGCAGGCTGCTCAAAAAAGCGATAAGTTCCTCCCGCGCCTGCCGGTTTTTATCCCCGGAGTCCGAAACAATGGCAATATTGCCTAAAAAAAAAGCATTGTCCCCGTATGAAGATTTCCACGGCTGCGGAATTATTACCGGTTTTTCCTTTTCGCTTCCGCCGGCGATAACCGGAGCGAGGTAGTCCATTAAAGACACCTGTTCTTCGTATGACACTTCAAAATCATCGAACCATGCGGTTCCCGTGCAGTCGCTGAGCCCGGCGCTCAGGGTAAAGTATTCAACCTCGTCCCGCAGATGTATTACGTCCTCGTATTTTGTCCATTCGGTATTTTCAGCGGCCGCCCTCGCTATCCAGTACTGCCTGACCATTTTTTTGTTGACGTCGTATGTAACGAATATTATCGAAGGCACATTGTAGTCCGTCGGACCCATGGCTATGTTATTTGTTTTCATCCATCCGGAAACCCTGACTCTAAGGCCGCCCTTGACCGGGACGGGATTTTCTTCGCTGATTCTCCATCCCAGCGTTCGTCCGGCGCTTTTGGTTACCGAGAGTTTGATAGATTTTTTGCCGGAATGAACCTCGTCTGTTGCCCATTCCGCCTTGGAATATTCTGCCCACGACCCTTTTATCATGTGGTGAATTATCCATGGTTCCGGCAGGTCGGTTCCTTCTTCAAACCCCGGATTCGGCACCAAGTTGCTCTTGTTCTGTCCGGCGGCAACAAGAGGAAGGGTTATAAAACACAGACACGCAAAAAATTTTATTGTATTCATAAAAGCACCTCAGCCATTATTTTTCAAGCGTTATAAATGATTTTGCATCAAGATATTCTTTGCTCTTGCTTTGTGCAGAACCATCCGCCATTACTACATTAGCAAATTTTGCATGCCGCAGATGTACGGTGAAGCGGGTATTGACACTGCCGGCATGGCCGAAAAACCATACCTGTTGTCTGTTGTTTATATCGTAAGTATCTATTATCAGCGGCCAGTCTGAAGGCGACGAATTCAAAGAAAGGGATGAGGGAATACGGTCAAGTTTGAGATAATACTGAACGGGTTCTGGTCCGGGCGGGTCCCATTTTCCGAACATTCCATAGGTTCCGTTCCATGTGGAGGATACCTCTGTATCGCTCGGCATTCTTCGCGGCATCTCAGAAGGGCAGACGAAAACGGCGGCGTTTTTTGTGTAACCGCTATATAAAGTGTAGTTCCATCGTTCCCGGAACCTGTTATTTGGAAGGTCCATATCCGCCAGCAGAATGTATCCTTCATAATCGTTCGCATACATCATAACTGCAAGGCCCAGTTGTTTTAAATTGCTTATGCATACCGCCGCCCTTGCCCGTTCCCGTGCCTGCGACAGCGCCGGCAGAAGCATCGCCGCCAGTATTGCTATGATAGCAACT
>CAYPTS010000089.1:0-5918 GCA_964413825.1 uncultured bacterium | reverse complement strand
GTGCAGAAGAGGATGGCAGGGGCAATGGTAGCGCTGGAGCTGGAGAGGGCGATGAGGCCATGATAGCGAGGCTAGGAGATAGCGAGGCTAGGAGAACAGGGTGTCGTGTTCAATTATAATCTGCTTTTTCGGCCATGATCATTGCCGGCGTTTTTCTTTGAATAGAGCGTGAATTCCGTTAAAGATATTTCGTCCAACTGAACCATCTGCAAAAACTGGTGGACCTCATCGGCATGCTGCTGCCTTAAAAGCAATTCCAGCCAGAAGTTCGAGTCGATGAGGTAGCTCAATCGCCCCACCAATCCAGGGACTTCTTCTGCAATTCAAGAGAAGTATAATTTTCTTTGAACTTGGCCAATCCGCCCGCCCAGTCAAACCGCAGTTTTTTGCGCTTGGGTCTGCTCTTTTTTTCAGCGAGGTATTGGGCGAAATCCAGAACCTCTTGCTGGTGTTGGGAGGAAAGTTTGGCCATAAGTTCGCGGATCTGCTCCACAGATGTATCTCTGAGGCTTATGGATGATATAATTTCCCATTTGTATCACACAACGTGGAGCGGGCACCGGAAGCCTTGCCATCTGAACCTAGGATTTCGGTAGCCTGCCAGGGCCTCATCCTCATGGACGTGGGCTACCAGGGTCTGGACTGGCAGGTGGACGAATACTCCAGAGCGCGGACGGGCAGGATGCTGGCTGTGACCGTGCAGAGCAGAATGGTGGGGGGCGAATATGGCGAGAGATGGAGAGGGCGATGGGATTGGATGCGGGCGATTAGGAAGACTTGGGTATGAGGTTCAATTAGGATCAGCTTTTTCTGCGGGATCTCCTGCGCGAATAGCAACTCTCTGACATACGGGCTTCAATCTCGCGAGGCGTTACGGGATTTTTTTTGATGATGCATTTTACACGCGCAAAAATATATATTTAGGAAATACGTACATTATTTCGCTCTGGCCGGATCTGATTAATAACTCTGCCTGGGAGGTATCAAGCGTTTCACTTTATAACTTAGTGAATATACATTCTACAAAAAAATTTATCAGAGTGTTCGGAGCGCAAAAGGAATAAACTCGAGTCGCAGTTATTCACGGGAAGAGCAGAATCTGCTGCTCCTGGAACAAAGTCCGGGGTCTGGCCTTTGCCGAGACCAGATCCCACAGGAAAATTGTATGATAGACACAATAGCGACCTTAGAGGATTTAAAGTCCTCGCTGGTCTACGGCTCGACTGGAGGTTACCTTCCGTCGGGGAAGGACTGCACAATGCGGTCTTGCAACGATCTAAGGACCATTATCGCAACAGCGAGCGAAGTCCTGGAGCTTATGTCTAAAAGCAAAGGCATGGAGGTCCAGTTGATCGGAACGCTATCATCGAGTCGAAACAACTGTCTGACGATCCTTGATCAAACAGAAGACTTTCCTTATCTCGACGAAGTAATTCGTCGTTTGGATAACTCTGAGATTATTGACCTTAAGCACTGGGAATGGCTCGACTCAGACCATATATTCTTTACATACGGTCTTGGTGAAGGCATATTACAACATTATAGGCTCGGGGGCGTCCACGGAGGCCGTGGCTTTGTTGCTGTGGTGGATGGCGGGGGCGAGCGTGGCAAGGGAGATGGAGGCGTCGATGCAGATAAGTCGCCAGGATGAATGCTGAAGCTTAAAAAAAGCCATGATCCTCATCGAGAAGCTCAAGCTTAAATCTAATAATACCTATACCTATTAGACATGACACTGGAGGAGACAGAGAAGAGGCTCAAAGAGCTTCTCAGCCAGGGGGCAAGCCAGGAAGAGATGATAAAGCAGCTAAGCCTGGCGGAAGGATGCGGCCTGAAGCTCTGGTGCCAGGAGCAGATCGTTGCCGGGTCTGACAAGAAGGTCCATCGATGGTGCGGCTATGTATATCGCTGCCAGGATCCGGCAGAGAATGTGCCTGAACCCCTTTATGGAAAATGGCTTGACGGAGGATGTCCTGAGGCCTGATTGAAGTAAGAGTACAGGAGTTTTGATTATCTTCCTGAGCCTCAGAGCATCCTCATTTTTGGCTCCTCGCTATTTAGTATGGGTGAACTTTAATCTAGTTCTTTGCTCTTTCCTGTGGGCCGCCTCTACAGACCGACCTGATCATTGGCCTTCTGTTGCCTCTTCGGTTGTCCCTGGCGATAGCACAAAAAATGAACCACAAAGACACAAAGTCACAAAGATATCTTTTCATGTCTCTTATGAATCCTCATATTGAGGATAGAATCCTTTGTGTCTTTGTGCCTTTGTGGTTTAAGTTTGAGTCACAATGCCCACAGAAAACAGCGAGGAGCCTCATTTTTCTTTAAGCACATCTACTAATGGTCTAGCTTGCCAGTCCGGTCGCGATCGTCCTCCCCAGGTGGAAGCACTTCTCAATGTCCTCCTTGCTGGGAACCTGTATGGCGGTCGTCCCGGGCTCGACTACATTCATGCCAAAGGACTTCATGCGGGCGATCAGGGTGGGAATGCTCTCGCCACTCCATCCATAAGAGCCAAATGCCACTCCTACCTTCCCCTTTAAATCGAGCTTTGCCATCTCTTTTAAGAATGGGTCCATCGACTTGATCAGCTTGTAGTTATAGGTCGAGCCACCAAGAACGATTGCATCCGCATCCACGACATCATTTGGCGAAGCGTCAAAAGCATCCTTTAGCAATACCTCAGTTCCTTCAATGGTCATTGCCCCATTGGCAATGGCCTCTGCCATCTTCTTCGTCCTTCCCAGGCCGCTGGCATAGATTATCGCTATCTTTGGCATTTTACAATCCCCTTAGATATTCTCTGCTGCATTTTATAACTATTTTTTGTTGGGCGACATTTTTGTATGGCATTTTGAGATCCGCTGGTTGGCGGACCAACTGGAGACCCGCGATGGTAAGAGAAGTGCATTTCAGGGGATGTTTGCGATCTAATTTGGATGTCCATAATTTACATAGTAATAGGCATGATAGAGTGTGCTCTGTCTTAACTTCAAGGTGAACTCAATGCGAAACGCTAAAACATCTCCACCAAAATGGTGCTACCACGAGCCGGACCACCCCGGCATGGATTTCGATGCCGTCGCTCCATCCTACGACCGCAATATGCAAAGGTTCAGAGACATTCAGGGGGAGATCGAGGAGATATTATCCTTCCTGAACCTCATGCCAGACCAGACATTGCTGGAGATGGGCACGGGCACGGGCGAGTTTGCCCTGGCCGCCGCCCGCCGCTGCGCTCGGGTCTATGCCATCGACATTTCCTCAGGCATGCTCGAGTATGCCAGAAATAAAGCTCGGGAAAAGGGAATCTCCAACATCAGCTTTTCTCCCGGTGGCTTTCTCTCCTACCACCACCAGAATGAGCCGCCCGACGCCATCGTCAGCCAGATAGCCCTGCACCACCTGCCCGACTTCTGGAAGCAGATCGCACTGCTGAACATGGCTGAGATGCTGAGCTCAGGGGGGAAACTCTGTCTGAGGGACATAGTCTATTCCTTCGATCCGCGCGATTATGAGATGCAGATAGAGAGGTTCGTCACCAGCACCGGGGAGAAGGCAGGTCCCGGATTTGCCCAGAGGATGAACAGCCACATCAACAAGGAATTCTCCACCATGGACTGGATTATGCGCGGCCTGATCGAGAGGGCGGGCTTTGTGATAGAAAGGGAGGTGCATAAAGAGGGATTTTTAGGCCTTTATTTGTGCAGGAAGATCTGAATTGCCATCATCCAACTTTTTTCATCACCAATATTCTCTCGAACTTTGTCGTGCGCGTTCTCCTCCGTGATCGCCTATCGTCAGGAATTATATCATCGTAAATTGTCTCAACGAAAAAACCATCGTCGCAAACCTGTCTCGCTAAATCTGCTAAAATCTCTGCTGTACGCCTGATTTGCCCGTCGCGCTCTACATCGCCGAGAACTAGCACACAGTATCCCTCGGACTTAAGAACACGGTGCATCTCAGAAATGCATTTTGACATTTGCGGCAAATAGACTCGGGTTTTTGCTGTCATCGAGGCATCCAGTTCCTTCCAGTCTTCGCATCCCAAAAACCATAATCTAAGACGATTATCGCGAGCGTAATCAAGAGCTCCGAAATAAGGAGGGCTTGATATGATTGTATCGACCACTTCATCATCGATGGGCAGATTCATGGAGTTAACTCTCCAGACTTTGTATTTCCTATTCTCCCAATCAAGTGGAAGAAAAGATCGACTGTAGGCACGTTTTACCTTTGCAGCCAGGCGAGAACCAAGGTCTCGATAGGAATACATATGAGGAAAATCTTCTGGAGGGTACATTGACTTCCTAAGATACGGAACCAGATGGCTAGCAGGATACGAAAGAAAACCTGGCCTAACGTGATGCAAAATGCCTAGCAAACAAGCAGTCAAGAAAAAGTCATTTTCTTCTTTTAAAATTCGAAAGGCCAACAAAATTTCTTTTAAAGTTTCAGGATGAAAGAATTCTCTAACCCATTGAGGGGTTAAAGAAAGGTCTACCGAAGGAGCTTGGCTTTCAATTGCACTCGTAAGTATCGCCACTCTGTCAAGGGCTTTTTTCTCGCTTGCAGGAGCATCAAGCTTCCCACGAGTGATGGCATATGCATAAGGACTAAGATCATTTGCCCAAGCAACTCGATCGGATATAACCGCCTCAAAAGGGACAACACCTGAACCAGAAAATGGATCAAGCACCGTATCCCCACGTTTTGAATAGAGATTAACGAGAACCTTAGCCATACCGGATTTCATTTTGCCAACATAGGGAGATAGTTGCTGAAAGGTGCTCTCTCGCGACTGATAAGATCCTCTCCACAGTTGAGAATTCAAGCAAGTGAAAGAGTCCACATCATCGAACAGTGTTAACTGCCTTGTGTCCCCGGCACTATTTGCCACTGTTTACCTCCTAAGGCCGCCATGCTCGGGATCGACTCTCATCGACTATTTCTCCTTTATGCAAAATTGTCACCCTTCTTTGAATTCGATCATTTGAGACTCTTTCAACTCCAACATGCACCTCCCAAAGATGCTCTTCTCTCGCTCTCGGATTTACATCAAATAAATCTAGAATCTTCCCAGGCAGCTTTAGCGTCTCAAGAGAATGAATCGGTGGCATAGGATCTTCGAGAGTTGGTACACGCTGAGGAAACAGAAAAACATCAGGAGCTGCGTTTAGCCCAATTGTCTCCATTCTATCGGTATATTTAGGACATGGCCTCGTCCTCGTCCCACATAAGATGTCTTTGAAAAATAAGGCGTCAACTAATTTATGACGTCTAACAAGCTCATTAGTTAAACGGTTTATTATGGAGTGTGCACCATGTCCGGGCTGATTCACAATTGCTCCATCCAGATGGGACCAAACACAAAACTCTTTTGCCCAGAGAGGACGCTCTGAGATGTTTATGCTATTTCCCTCCCCGCCCTTTACCTCTATAGCTGCGATGTAGTCTGGATCATTTTCGACGATAACTACAAAGTCGTATCTTCGACTGTTGCCCGTTTGTTCGTAATCTACGACTATGCCCTTTTGCAGCATGTTCTCTAAAACGTCGCCGATTAATCCTTCTCTTCCCGTAGTAGAAGAGGCAATAAATGTGCCGCGAATGCTTTCAACAGCTGATCTGAAAACAAGGCCATGCCTGTAGTCGATCGGCTGGATATTATGTTCAAGCAGCAGATTCGGATGAGACTTATCCATATTTATTAAAAGATCTATCGCTCTAGGTACCTGGTCGGTCACCTGGGTTTCGTGTTTGCAGGGGAGTATCATGTTGCAGTCAATAGACCAATCCTGTTAATCGTTTATAGATCTTTCCTTGTTTAAAAAAATTTTTATTATTTCTTTTTTTATCCGCAGCCGCATCCACCTCCACCGCCTCCTCCTCCTGAGGTAGAGGCTGTGGTC
>CAYPTS010000088.1:0-5985 GCA_964413825.1 uncultured bacterium | reverse complement strand
GGAAACTGCTTTCTTTCCTCTCTGTTTCCTTATGTCGGAACTTGAGAAGTAATAACGGTAGTTGACAGGGGGGATGGAAAAACGGTATAATTAAACTTCGTTTTGTTTTCTGTGCCCCCATAGACTAGTGGTTAGGTCACCACTCTTTCAAGGTGGGCGGGCCGGTTCGAATCCGGCTGGGGGCGCGGCTACTCCAGCTTCAGCCACATATCTGCGTTAACTTCGTCATCGGCTTGTTCGTGGGAGAGGTCTCCAGACCTCGAAATTATCGGCATCGGGAGATGCCTCCCACAAATACGCCTCGTTGTCTCCTTCTTGATGCCTTGTTATCCGACGAACTTCAGGATTTTGTTTTGATGTGGGAGTGACGGTGGGCGAGAGCTCTTTTGAAATAGTCATCGAGAAGCTCTATCTTGAATTCCTTCACCAGGTCCTTAATGGTTTTCTTTTCCATCTCGCAGGAAATAAGAACAGACCCGAGGTATCCGGGGTCGTCAATTCTTACCCCTGTCCCGTATTTCTTCTTCATGGCTTCGAGTTTTCCCCAGTTGTAGTCAAGATGCGCCACGCAACAGTCAAGATTTACCGTAGCCGTTACGTGGTCAAAGTAGTTGGTGGTGGACGCAATGATATTGCCTACGGGAGAGATAATTGTGCCGGGTCTGGTTGCCGTTGCGGCGACAAAATGAGAGCGGCATGAGTATGCCCAATATGCCTGCATCATTCCTCCGTGATACATTGAGCAGAAAAGAATCAGGTCAGGCCTGTTCTTAACGTATTTTAGACGCAATTCATCAAAATTCAGGTCAAAGCATATCGCACAGCCAACCGTTCCGAAATCGCATTTTATCAAAGGTGTTTTATCCCCGTAATGGATTGTCTGGACGGTATTTTCCTCAATGACCAGGTGATTTTTATCATAGGTGCCGGCAATTCTGCCTTTCCGGTCTATTATCTGTGTCGAGTTTCGCTTCTTGCCGTTTTTCTCCTGGCGTGCTGCCGAGTATGCGATATAGCAGTTGTGTTTTTTTGCGGTTTGCTTGAAATAATCCAGTATTCTGCCGCCCCTTGCGCGGTAGTAGTCAAATACTTTCTCCCTCGGAAAGTTTGCAGGACGGTCGCATACTTCAGGCAATACTATAAGGTCGGGTTTTTCCGGAAGCACTTGCTGTACGCGGTTATCCAGATGCGCCAGTACTTTTTCGACTATATGAGGATAATCGAGCGCGGTATCTACCGTGCAGGGTGAAATGCTCAGATTGCTTATTTTTACGTGTTTTGCCATGGGATTTAAGGAATGACCAGTTTCTGGCCTATGTATAAGGTGTTGTTTTTAAGGTTGTTTACTTTTTTTATTTCGCTTACGGTTGTTTTAAACTGATTCGCTATCTTGCTTAGGTAGTCGCCGCTTTTTACCGTATAGGTAGTTTTACTGCCGGTTTTTGTCTTTTCTTTTTCGTCGGGCGCCGCAGGTTTTACGTTGATTTCTTCCGCACCGGCCTGCAGGTTTTCAAGCCGGGCTTTCAGGTGCACTATCTCACTTTCCTGTCTGGTCAGTTCATCGAGAAACACCGTCATGTTGACGCCAACCTTTTCTTCCGAGGCGGCTTGCCTGTCCCTTATTTTCTCCATGTCGCCGGAGAGTTTGTTCAGCGAATCCGCAATTGCGACCTGCGACCTGTTGATTGTCATTGTATCGCTCTGTATGGCGGAAAGGTTTTTATTCAAAGAAGAGATGGATGTTATGATGTCCGCATAGGTTTTTTTGAGCCCTTCGATGTCGCGCCTTACTTCGAATTCCGTTTTCTGGCTGGATTCTCGTTCCGCCTTTATCTGTTCGGCGTATTTGAAGTCGGTTTCGTCTATTCTGCCGTACAGTTTTTTAATCTCGGCGTTCAAGGCGGATATTTCCTCGGAGAGCATGGCGCGCTCTTTCGATAGGGTGTCGATTCTTTCCGACATCGCGGCGAATCTTTCATCCGTAGTTTTTTCAATTATTTCCAGCCTTTCTGCAACGGCTTTGGTCGTTGCATAGAGGTCGCTTTCCACGTACGTAACCTTTTCTTTTACGACGTCTACGTCCGACTGTGTTGCTATTGTAGTACATCCTGCAAGCATAAGCAGGGATAAAAGGGAAGCCGGAACAATGTAAGTTGTCTTGCTCATTGGTGTTATTTTGAAATTTTAAATTGCCCTCTTCGGTTCTTTGCCCACGCTTCTTCGTTGCTTGCCGTGTCCAGAGGCATATCCTTGCCGTAACTCACCGTATGCAGGCGGTCCGGCGAGACGCCGAGACTTACGAGAAATCTGCGTGTGCTGAGTGCGCGCTGTTCCCCGAGCACCATGTTGTACTCCCTTGTCCCTCTTTCATCGCAGTGCCCTTCAATCATCACTTCTATTCCGGGATTTTCCAGCAGGTGTTTTGCGATTACTTGCAGGATTTCACGCGCATCAGGCCGTATGTCGTATCTGTCCAGATCGAAGTGTATGTTCTGGAAAATTTTTGCCGCTTCCGGCGATTTTTCCGAGGGTGACTGGAAAACTTTTTCTTCGGGTATTCGGGAGGCCGGAATGGGGTCGTCCTTAACTGCTCTTGCTATCTGCTGGGGCGTCGCCCTGCCTTCCTGTGCGGACTTTACGGCCGCTGACTGTTCTTTCGGAGTTAGCAGTGCCGCTGCGGGGGTTCTTGTTTCTTCTCCTGCGATTATTCCTTCCTTTCCTTCTTCTACTGCGGCTTTTTTCGAGGGGCACTGACATCCTGCAAAAAAGCCGAGTACCATGCACAAGCCAATCAATTTTTTATATCGCATTATTCCCTCCCGTAGTCTTTTTAGCGCGTTAAAACCGCCGTTCTTATGTGCTCCCTATAAGTTTCTATTATACTTTGTTAAACTGTTTTGTCAATAGAAGTTGCTCCAGTTCGGGCTGAACGAGCCGGATTTACCGGCGGTCAGCCTGCGTTTTTCTCCGGTAAAGGTATCGATTATAACAAGAGAAGACGGCCTGGATTTTATATCGGAGTATACAATGTGCCTGCTGTCAGGCGCCCACGATATGTCCTCGCTGCCGGATGCCGAACTTATGATTTTTGTTTCTCCCGAAGACAATTCATGTATTGCCAGTCCGAAGGAGCCGCTTCTCATGAATACGTATGCTATGTAGTTGCCGTCAGGCGACCATGCGGGAGACGTTGAATATCCCGATACGAAACTTATTCTTTTAACCCTGAACCCGTCTTTTGTCATTGTGTATATCTGCGGGGAGCCGTGGCGGTCGGAGACAAAAGCCAGCATCGTGCCGCAGGGGGAGAATGACGGAGAGGCGTCGGTTGAATTATCTGATGTCAGCTGCCTTTTCTGCTTTCCATTGAAATCATAGACGTATATATTGGGGCGTCCCGTTTTGCTGAGTACGACTGCAAGTTCTTCCGTTTTAAGGCAGGGCGAAGCGCAGGCATTGATTCCCGGTTCGCCGACAAGCATTTTAGAAGTTCCGGATTTTATGTCCATCTTCATCAGTTTTGCCCATCCGCCCCTGTATGATACGTAAAGCAGTTCCCTGTGTGGTTTCAGCCACTTCGGATAATGAACGAGGTAATCCGCATCCGTCAGTCTCGCTGTGTTTTCACCGTCATAATCGACGGAATACAACTGATACCTGCCGGTTGTGTTTGAAACGTACAGTATTCTGCTCAGAGCTATTCCCTGTCTGCCGGTGAAGTGAAATACAATGTCATTGTTGATGGTATGCGCGAGGTAAGAAGGGTTCGCATCGGCCGTTTTCTTGTAATCCTTTTCAAAAAGGATTTTTTCATCGAGAAGGTCTGCAATTTTTATATTGATTCCGTCTGCGTTTTTTTCCCCCGTAAGCACCAGTTGAGTCGTGTATTTTTTTATACTGGCCGCCGGATTGTCCGTGAACTTTGATTCCTCGACAGTAAAATATCCGGAGTAGTTGAGGTCCCTTTCCAGCGTTCTTAAAAGCCCTGCCCAGTAGTTGTCTTCTTTAATGCCGAAAAGAAGAACTATTTCCGCCTTCTCCCGAAGGTTTTTTGTTATGCGCAGGAAGATGGTGGACGAAGCGTAGGTTACGCTTGAAAAAGCGATTGTAAGGATTAATGCCGCCGCAACGATTCTTTTCATGTTTAACCCTCCGTTTTAAATTCTATAACTATGTCAAGATGGGCATCGGGTATTTCCTGCGGGAAACGCGGCAGTTCCCTGGTTGCCCGTACGGCATCGATAACCGACCTGTCAAAACCGGTGTTCCCCGAACTTCTTTCAAGGATTACGTTTTCTATTTTTCCGTTCCGGTGAATCCGGAAAGATACGGTCGTCGTCCTCCTGCCAAGGACGCTGTGCGTCTTCCAGTTTTCTTTTATAGCGCTTTGAACAAGCAGTATGTACCACTGCGGCATGGTCAGATTGAGCGGCGCTATGTTTACTTCGGCGGCGGAACTTTCAATCTTCTCTACTTTTACGGGAGGTCTTTCAGACGCCTTGCTTGGCGTATTCTCCGTTCGCGGTTTTTCTATCTTTGCGCTGAGGGTCTCCCTGAATTTTTCCGCGGAGAAGTCGGGCACTTTCGGAGCGGGGCGCCGGGGCGGTTTTTCCACTGTCGCTTCGGGTTTTATCTCCTGCCTGGCCTGCGGTCTTCGAGCCTGCGGTTTTTCCCCGGGCGGGGGCGGTTCCCTGGGGATTTCCATCTTCGGGATGTCTATCATCTGGATGGCAAAGATTTCGTATGTCGCCGGAGATTTTTTATTCCATGGGGATGTGAATAAAATAAAAATTCCGGCGCAGTGCATCAGCAGAGAGATGCTGAAACTCCTTTTTCTTATTCGGTCTGCGTTGCCAGCCCTATCGCGTCTATTTTGCATTTTTTCGCAATGTCGAGAACCTTGACGATGTTCTTGTAATGTACTGTCTCGTCGCCCTTTATGATGACTGACAGGTTTTCGTCGTCCGCTTTCTCATTCCTTAAAATGTTGTACAGTTCTCTCAGCGTTACCTTTTTTTCATTTATATAATAAACGTCATTCGGAGCCACTGTTACGACGGTACTGTTTTCCACCTGTATTTTTCCCGGAGATGAAGCCGGCAGTTTTACTTCGATGCCCTGTTCGATGAAAGGTGCTATTATGAGAAGAATAACCACAAGCGTCAGCGCAACGTCTACCAGGTTTGTTATGTTTACCTGCGCAAAAGTTAGATGGTTGTTGTTTCTTCTCAGTGTCTGCATTGTATTTCCGCTTTAATTGTCCGCCCTGTCGGAAAAGGATTTCAGGTAATGCAGGATGTAAGGAAAGAAAAACTCCATTCTTTCAAGGATGTTAAGCACCTTTTCCCTGTAATAGTTGTAACCGACAGCCGCCGGTATGGCGACGAGCAGTCCTGCTATCGTGGTTACCAGCGCTATGGAAACGCCTCCGGCAACCACTCTTACCGAGGATGAACCTGCGGTGACTATTCCCTGGAAAGAAAGAAGCAGTCCCCATACGGTGCCGAGCAGTCCGAGGAATGGAGATATAGTGGCTATGGTGCCCAGAGAGGTTATTTTCTTCTCGAGTTTGCCCTGTTCTATTATGAATGCTTTTTCCAGATGCATGTCGAGGGATTTGTCCTCGGCTTTGTCCCGCAGTTCTATGCCGTAGTTCAAAATGGAACTGAGCGGACATTCGAGAAATCTCGGGTTTTTGCCTTTCTTGATAAGTATTTCAAACGTCCTGTTTTTCTTTTCCACCTGCCTCAGGGAAAGAAACTTTTCGAGGATAATGTACCAGGAGTGAAAGGATAGGTATGCAAGCAATATCACTATGACCCTGCCTGCAATGTCAAACTGTTCCCATGCAGCAACCCATATGTTTCCCATCCCATCATTGTAACTTTTTTTGTTTGCTCCGTCAATAAATCGGATTTCGCCGTAGTGCTTGCCTGTGCTGAAGCCCAAGCCCGAAGGGCTGTTTCCGAGTCCGGAAACTGGTAT
>CAYPTS010000087.1:0-5990 GCA_964413825.1 uncultured bacterium | reverse complement strand
GGCGGATATTTAAACGTGCAATCAGAATCTGAAAAATTTTCCACTGAGGAGATAAAAACTACTTGCCTGAATATGGGGATGCTGATAAAATATCGGTATGGTTTCTTTAAAAAAGATAGTTTCTTTTCTTGACAGAGAACTGAAAACTGCGGAATTTCAGGATTATTCCAATAACGGTTTGCAGGTAGAAAATTCAGGCAGTATCAGCCGTATTTGCGCGGGAGTTGACGCATCTCTTGAATTTTTCATGAAAGCCTCCCGTCAGGATGCAGACCTCCTCATCTGCCATCACGGCATCAGCTGGAGAGATTCCCTGAAAAGAATTACAGGCTTGAATTACGGCAGGATTAAATTTCTTATGGACCGCGATATGGCTCTGTATGCCTGCCATCTGCCGCTTGATGCACATCCGCAGCTGGGAAATAACGCACTGATATGCAAAGAGCTTAAACTAAAGGGTATGAAACCTTTCGGAAGCAGCTACGGCGTTCCCCTCGGATTCAGCGGGCTCCTCCCCGCGACTATGCCTTACGGGCAATTCAAAACATTGTTGCGTTCGGTATTCGGCAATATAACGGGGTCCATGGATTTTGGGAAAGACAGGGTGCGGACCGTTGCGGTCATTTCGGGCGGCGGATGCGGAGAAATAGTTGAGGCGGGAGAGTCCGGTATAGATGTTTTCCTCAGCGGCGAACCCAGGCTCGAGGCATACAGCATAGCGCAGGAATACAGGATAAACGCAGTATTCACAGGGCATTATGCAACCGAGGTGTTCGGTGTCAAAGCCGTCGCGGCCCTTCTGTCTGAAAAGTTCGCTGTTAAATCAGAATTCATAGACATCAAAACACCTTTCTGAAACCATCTCATTGCATTTTTATAAGACCAGAAGGCCAGAGTATATACAGCGTTGCAATGCAGTAGTTTTGTTATCGTTAGAATCTTTTCTCTCTTATTGGAGAGATACAGGATGAGAGAACCTTTGAAATATCTGACGGGAGGAAACCATGAGAATTGGATTTATTAAGATGTTTTTGATTGTTCTGCTGTTTTTTTCAGGATGCGCCAGTCTGAAGGTTGAAGAACGCAGGGCATCCGCGGTTGAAGAAAACAGGAGTGCTGAG
Source organism: uncultured bacterium (assembly GCA_964413825.1). GTDB lineage: Bacteria > Ratteibacteria > UBA8468 > B48-G9 > JAFGKM01 > JAFGKM01. The sequence continues at coordinate 4,869 of CAYPTS010000087.1, read as the reverse complement.
TCCACAGTGCTGGCAAAAAGCGCTAAAAGCTGGGATGGAAATCTTTTGCCGAATTATCCGTCGGAACGGCCTGAAATCAGCGTCCTGAAGATAAATATACCTGCCGGCGCAACCCTGCCCATGCACAAACATCCGGTGATTAATGCGGGATACATGCTGGAAGGGGAACTTATGGTAGAGACTGAAAGCGGTGCGGTCATGCACCTGAAGGCAGGCGATGCTATAATAGAGGTGGTTGATACGTGGCATTTTGGACGCAATGAGGGCAAAGTACCTGTGGAAATCGTGGTGTTTTACGCGGGTACTGCCAGTCTTCCTGTTACGGAATATAAAAATAAATAACCGGATTTTTTCTGTTTTTTCATTAGATGGCAGATGAAGTCAAGTTATTGACAGGTAAGAATTTAGCCACCTTAGCTCAGTGGTAGAGCAGGGCACTTGTAATGCCTTTTTGCCGATTTTCAAAAATCCCTGAAAACACGGTAAATCCTTTGATACAGAAGGCTTTTCCCCATTTGTCATATTCCCCGATATTTCCCTATTATACCCCATTTTTGAACATCAAATGGACACCTATTGGACACCTGATTTCTCCCCCGTTTTTCTTGACTTCTTTTCTGCTATACGGTAAAATTCTATAAACAGTGAGGAGAGAAAAAAATGGACAAAGTAAAATTTAAGGTCTATCTGGAGTATGACACCGAATATAATGGTTATGTTGCCGACGTTCCCTCTTTACCCGGATGCATGGCTCAGGGAAAAAGTGAAGAAGAGGTTATGCTTAACGTTCAGGAAGCGATTAAGGGCTATCTGAAGGTTGCACAAGAAAAGCATAGAATTATCCCTTCGGAAGAAACACGCTTTGTAGAGGTAATGGTTTGATGGGACGGCTTGCCAATATTTCCGGGAAAGAGGCGGTAAAAATGTTTTCTGAAATCGGCTATTACCTTGCAAGACAGGAAGGCAGCCATATGATTCTTTCCAATGACCGCCCGGGTTTCCCGATTTTGGTAATTCCCGACCATAAAGAACTGGCACCTGCTCTTTTGAAGGCACAGATTAAGAGAGCCGGTTTAAGCGTGGATGAATTTCTGAAACTTAAGAAAGGAAAATGATTTTTAATCTCTTATGAAAAGAGTCCTGGTAAAGTATCACAAGGAAAGCGACACTATGGATATATGGTTCGGCAATCCTGAGGATGAGTATATTTGCGAAGAAGCCGGAGAAGGAGTTATCTTTAAGAAAGACAAGGAGGGTAAAATTATCGGAATAGAAAGACTCTATGTCTCAAAGATACTCGGTATTCCCTCCTTTCCCGTAGAAGTCTCCGTTGAGTAATGAAATGGGTGAAAAATGAGAATAACTTATGATGATAGATATGACCGTTCGGTGGTTTTCGTCGCCCAGTGCGTGAAGAAGCGGCTCGATTGCTTTCTTGTCGCCTATTTCACCCAGGAGTTTGAGTATTTTTTTCTGCAGGTCTCTGTCGGTTGTTTCTTCCAGTCTATCAATGAGAGGTTTCACCGATGCACTGCCTATCCTGACCAGAGATTCCGCCGCCTTCTCGGAGATATACTTCGGTTGCCGGAGTGCTTCAATAAGAGGGTGAACCGCAAGGGGGTCTCCGGTTTCTCCCAGGGATATTGCCGCCTCCCGTCTTTCCTGTACACTTCCGTTTTTCAGTAATTCTGACAACTCACCTGTTCTTGTTGCAGAAGAAACAACAAGCGGAAGAAATAAGATTAAACAATATAAAAATTTGCTCTTCATTTTTCTAAAAATGTCCCGTCCCTGTTTTCCATCCACCACTTTTCCCACTGCCCGGGGTGATGGCAGGACGTTATTCCCGTTATCTCCTGCAGTGCATCCTGTACCTTGCTTATAAAAATGGGAGGTTTTTCAATTTTAAATGCCGCAATTAACGGCCCGATGGCTCTTCTATCCTTTATTTTTCTCAGTGCATCCGCCGCCTCGCACCGCACGTCTCCTTTTTCGTCGGTCAGCAGATTAATGAGTGCATCCGTTGCCCGTGCGTCCTGCATTTTTCCCAGGGCGTTCGCCGCGATTTTCCGGACATGTGAATCTTCATCGCCGGTCACCGCAATAAGAGGTCCTATAGCCGTTTTGCTTTCTATCCTGCTAAGAATTTCCACCGCTCCTCTCCGCAGTTCCTTCTGTTTCAACGCCGTAATCAACGGTTTGACTGCCGGCTCTCCGAATTGATAAAGAATGCTTTCCACCGTGTCGGAAATTTCATCGTCGTTCAGAGCGGAAACAAGAGGTTCTATTGCCGCTTCATCTCCTATTTCTCCGAGTGCTCTTACTGTATCTTTCCTGACCATCCAGTCTTTATCTTTCAGGGATTGAATAAGAGGTTTTACTGCCCTTTTGTCTCCGATTGTACCGAGGGATTTCACCGCCATGCGCCGGACATCCTCGAATTCATCTCCCAGTGCCTCAATCAGCGGTTCAACTGCCCGTTTGTCTTTCATCTCTCCGAGCGCTCTTGCAGCGGCCCACCTGACATATTCTTCCGGGTCATTCAGTGCTTCAACAAGAGGGTTTAACGCGCGGCTGTCTCCGATTTCCCCGAGGATTGTCGCCGATTCATGCCGTACTTCGATGTCCGTATCCTGTAGGAGGTTTATTAACTGGTCCACTTCATCGGCGTGCAGGGATGGTATAGTTCCCGCTAAAAATATAAGAAAGGATGTCAAAACTGCCAGTTTTTGCATTTTCGTCAGGCTATTCATGATTAAGATAAATAATGGTGTTACTGAGACTGCAGGGTTTTAATAAGCATGTCAATGTTTTCCGCAGGTACATCCTTTGTTATCGCGTGGCACGGAGAGGCAATATACCCGCCGTTTTTGCCGATTTTTTCAATTCTGTCCAGCACTTCAGCTTTTACGTCCTCGGGCGTTCCGAAGGAAAGCGTTTTCTGCAGGCTTATTCCCCCGAAAAATGTCAGGCGGCCCCCGTAAAGCTCTTTCATTTTATTAACGTCCATAACTTCGGGTTGGAATGGATTAAAAATATTCAGACCTATTTCTATAAGGTCGGGGAGTATTTCCTGTATGTCTCCGCATGAATGAATGGAAACGTATTTGTTGTGTTTTTTTACCTCTCCATAAATCTCTGCCAGCCGAGGTTTCAGATATTTGCGCCAGCATACAGGTCCCATAATCAGTCCGTGCTGCTGTCCCCAGTCGTCGCCGAAGTGTATGGCATTAATGTCGTTAAACGCAGAAAACTTTCTGACGCATTTGATAAGCCAGTCGGTCAACCTGTCAAGCAGAGTTTCTATGAATGCGGGGTTGTCGACAAAGGACAGGAGGACTTTTTCCATCCCCGCCAGCGTCCATGCTCTCTCAAAAAGGCTGAAGCCTATCGAGGCTTCAAGGAAAGAGTCGGCGCGTTCCTTCAACAGCGCCGGTATATGGCTGTAGTAATCATCGTTTTCCGGATCTGGAAAGGGATATGTCTCAACGTTTTTTTCGTTGACAGGATACTCATGCACGATGCCGATATCTTTGTCAACGCTCTTATCCCATACTACTCCGAATTCATCCGCCTGGAGAATCTGCTCCGGTTTGACTTGCGCGTTTTTTAATTGCCTTGTTACGCAGAAGATATGATTGCCGAGCTTGTCACTGAATCCGCTGTCTCCGTAGTATGCGGCCATTCTTTCCTGTGCGGGAATTGTCATGGATATGCTGTATGGCGTTATGTCGGGTTGTTCGTGATGCAGTGATTTTATCACACGCTCTTTCTTTGTCATTCATTTCTCCGATTGTTGCCGGTTCACATAAATTTTCTGATTAGGAATCCTATGGCGAAGGTCAGTGCGGCTATCCCGAGGGTAACCGGCGCCATCTCAAAAAACCTTTTCCTGAATGAAAGGTCTTTTGCCACTGAAATATAGAACGAGAAGATGAAAATCAGGACGATTGCATTGAAAACCGTACAGGCAAGGCAAAGGTATATGTTTTTGAAAAAGAAGTACGGAAAGACTAAAACGGCTACTGCCAGAACGTAAGCGACGCCGGTATAAAAAGATGCCTTCAGCGGATTCTTGGTTTCCCCCTCTGTCTTTGTGGAAAGGTATTCTGATGCCGCCATTGACAGGGAAGCCGCTATCCCTGTAATCAATCCGGTGACGGCAATGAGCCGTACGTTCTGCAGCGCAAGGGTGAAACCTGCCAGCGCGCCCGTAAGTTCCACAAGGGCGTCATTTAAGCCGAGCACCATTGAACCGACGTATTTCAGCCGTTCCTCGTCTATCAGTCCTATGAGTTGTTTTTCATGCGTTTCTTCTTCATGTGCTATTTTCTCGGCTTCCGGTATGAATTTCGACACGTCCCTATAAGATGCTTCCGCTTCGCCTTCGCCTTTTTCCATCAGTTTTATGCCGAATGTTATGCCGAATACCTTTGAAAGAAAAGTGTAAAACCATATTTTGAATTTGCAGGGTTTTACAGGTTCTTCCGTATACTGTTTCCATATTTCATGGTGCCGCAATTCTTCAGAAGCGATACGTTCGAGGATTTCTTTGTTGCGGGCATCTTTCATCCTTTCCGCAAGTTTTCTATAGATGAAGTGTTCGGTGATTTCGTTTTCCTGAAAGGTCAGGACCTTTTTTTTAGTGGTTTCGTCGAGCATTATCCGTTCTCCTTCGATTCGCTTTTTTCGGCGGCACGGTCAGCCGGTAAGGATTGCCATGCACACCATGCCGAAGGTAAATCCCCATCCGAACGTCCGTATCTCCGGTACGTAACGGTTAAGGGTAAATCCGACTGCGGTAAATATGATAAAAAGAAGAAGGCGTATGAATTTACCTTTCGTGAAGACAGGCAGTGCAACGTTGCC
>CAYPTS010000086.1:0-5992 GCA_964413825.1 uncultured bacterium | reverse complement strand
CACGGGGCATCGGGACCTAACGCATACACGGGCAACGACCTCACGGTCTACTGGGTGGAACTGCCTTCCAACAAAACTGAACTATGGGCGCTTCTTGAATCAGACCGCCTTTTCAACCCGGTATTCAGGGGGTTTTATGAGGAACTGGAGGTGGTGAAGGAAGAGCGCCGGATGCGGGTTGACAACTCGCCATGGGGGAAACTGATGGAGGAGTTCAGCAACATCGCATACAGGGTACACCCCTACCGCAATCCCGTCATAGGATATGCGACCGACCTCGAGGAGATGACACGTGCAAAAGTTAAGCAGTTTTACGGAAAGCACTACGTCCCGTCCAACGCAGTAACAGTAATAGTGGGGGACGTAGACCCCGCGGAACTTATACCGGTTCTGGAAAAATACTTCGGCAGGCAGGCGGCGGGAACAAGAACGGGGACGGCCGTTCCCTCCGAACCGCCGCAGAAAGGCAGGGCGGAAAAAAGAGTGCTGGTAAAAATGGACTCCGAACCTGTTTTCCTGACCGGCTTTCATATCCCGAATGCCGGACACCCCGACGTTTTTGCGCTGGAAATCTGTGCGGAAATACTCGCCGGCGGAAGGACGTCCAGACTATACCGGAGCATGGTAAGGGATAGGCGCATTGCAGTCTCAACCGGCGCATGGTGCCGGACGCCTAAATACCCGGGCATATTCTACGTATGGGCGGTTGCCGCGAAAGGACATACAAACGCGGAAATGGAAGAGGCCGTACTCGAAGAAATCGAAAAAATAACAGGCGGCGCGGTTACGGAAACCGAGATTGAAGGCGCAAAGGAGCGGCTCAAGATGGATTTCTTGACAGGGCTGGCGTCGAGAAGGGGGCTGGCGCGCGAACTGGCGTCATACCGGTCGCTCACAGGAGACTGGAGAAACATGTTCGCGTACACGGAAAAAATCGAGGCGGTGACGGTCCGGGAAATACAAGCGGCGGCGGAGAGATATTTTGTGCGGGAGAACCGGGTGACGGGCATGGTGGAGAGGGAGTGAGCGCACAGCCGCACGGCTATTCTTCATGAAAAAAGATGGAAATAGTCGAGGAGCGAGTGCGGAAGCACAGCAACAAAACCTACGGTGAAATCAGGAAAGGAATGAATATGAGAAAAGGATTGATGGTTGCGGCGGCGGGAGCGGGGATACTGCTGGCGGGATGCGCTTCAATACAGAACGGCAGGCCGGAAACGCTGAAATTCCCACAACTGCGCACGGTGGAAACACCGCAGTTCACCAGAGAAACACTGGACAACGGCATGGTCGTATTCCTTATGGAAGACCGCTCGCTCCCCCTGATAAATTTCCAGGCGCTCATTCGTACCGGAAACATCCACGACCCTGCCGGAAAAACGGGACTGGCGGAGATGGTTCTCGAAACCCTTAGAACCGGCGGAGCCGCGGGCATGTCAGGAGACGATATTGACGCCGCTCTTGAAAACATCGGGGCTTACATATCCGCCGGCGCCGGCACGGACTCCTCATCCGCCGGAGGCCTCGCGCACAGGAAAAACTTCCCTTTTGTATTCGACATTTTCCATAAAATCATGACCCTGCCCTCTTTCGGACAGGACAAAATAGAACTGTCCGCCATAAGGGAAAAAGGGGCAATAAGCAGACGGAACGACGATATAAGCGGCATTGCCGACAGAGAGTTCCGGAGGCTTTTATACGGCAAAGAAAGCCCTTACGCGCGGATAGCGGAATACGAAACGATAGACAATATCGCCCGCGGCGACATCGTGGAGTTTTACAAAAAACACTTCCGGCCGGGAAATATCATACTCGGAGTATGGGGCGACTTTGATACCGCGGAAATGCTGGATGCGGTGAGGAAAAAATTCTGCGGGTGGGAATCCGGCGAAGCCAAACATCCGGAAAAGCCCCCTGTTAAATTCCCGGTTAAAGGAACGGTAAACCTTATAGTCAAGAAAGACGCCACTCAGTCGGTAATCGTGATGGGGCACGAGGGCATCCGCAGGGACCATCCGGACTATCCCGCCGCGGTAGTGTTAAGCAGAATACTGGGCGCAGGATGGTACTCAAGATTTTCGAGAACCCTGCGGCAGGAAAAGGGGCTTGCCTACGAGGTATGGGCGAGTTTCATACCGGAGTTTGATTACCCGGGGCTGTTCATCGCCAAGGCGCAAACCCGGCAGGACAGAACGTTCGAAGCCATAGAGCTGATGAAAAGAGGGATTGCGGCGGTACAACTGGGCGTTACGGACGAAGAACTTGCCGTAGCAAAAGAAGGTATTCTGAACAGCGAAGTATTCTGGTCGGACACGAAAGACAAGATAATCAGCCGACTCATGCGCTACGAATGCTACGGGTACCCGTTTGATTATCCCGAAAAACTGATTGAAGGAGTAAAACAAGTCGCAAAGGAAGACATTGCGAGGGTTGCGGAAAAACTTCTTTTTCCTGAAAACCTGACGATACTGGTGGTGGGCAACCCTGAAAAATTCGATGCCCCCCTCCCCCCGAACACCCGTATTATCCGACTAAATCCATAAGCGTGCCTTCATTGCCTCTATAAGAGAATTCAAGGCGAGAGAGAAGAATGCCTCCCTTAAACTGTTGCATTTCCTTTCCTTCCTGGCCTGCATAGCCGCATGGAAAGACGCCTCTATCTTCTTGTCTATCATATCGAAAACCTCTTCCGCGGAAGTCTGGTTTCCGGACTTGGCGTTTCTCCACTCTATGTATGAAGCAATGACGCCGCCGCTGTTTGCAAAGAAATCCGGCAGAAGATGAGTACCGTTTGCAAGAAGGCACTTTTCGCCTTCTTCAGTGGTAGGGTCGTTTGCGCCTTCCACAACCATCTTCGCCTTTATCTTCGGAGCGGTTTCTCCCGTTATAACGTTCTCTGCCGCAGCGGGAATGAAGATGTCGCTTTCCAGCGATAAAAATTCCATGGGCGACAGCGGTTCTGCACCGGAAAATCCGCTTACTGTATCCCTGCTTGAAGGAGAATGCAGAAAAAGTTTTTCCACGTCTATACCTTTTTTATTGTAAAGCGCGCCGCCGATATCCGAAATGCCCGTGATACGCGCACCCATATTGTGCAGGAAATAGGCAGTCCACCTGCCCACGTTGCCGAAGCCCTGTATCGTTATATCCGCGTCTTTCAATTTTTTGCCCAGCAGGTTTTCCACTCCGAGTTTTGTCGCGCAGGAAACGCCGCGCCCGGTCGCCTGCAAACGTCCGGGCAGGCCTCCTATGATAACCGGTTTGCCGGTAACAGTTTCGGGCTTATGGGTTTCCCCGTAGATGGTCGCCATGTCCTGCGGAGTACTGCCCATATCAGGAGCGGGGACGTAAGACCCCGCACTAAGTTCCTCGCGTATCATGTGCACGTACTCTTTTATAATCGCTATACGGGTAAAGTCATCCACCTTGTAAGGGTCGAAGCATATCCCTGACTTACCGCCGCCGAAAGGCAGTCCCATCAGCGCATTCTTGTACGTCATTATCTCGGCAAGGTTTTTTGTTTCATCCATTGAGGCATTTGGTGAGAAGCGAATCCCGCCCTTTGCAGGCCCGAGCACCACGTTGTGGTAAACCACGAAAGCATCGAAACAGATAATCTCGTCCCTGGACATCTTCAGGTTGAGTGCGAACCTTATTTCTTTTTCGGACTTTTTAAGCAGTGTCCCGGCGGCGGACGGCACATCCATAATTTCCTTCATCCTGTCAAGAGAAATCAGCGCCATTTTCTACCTCCTTAGAGAGTCAGAATTCTTTCCGCGTTTGTCCTTGTGATTTTTTTGTGCACGCTTTCCGGTATTATACCCTTTTCCAGTGTTTCCCTGAAATAATCCACTATGGGCGTCTCCTGCACGACATGGCACAGGTCGGTGCCGAACAGCAGTTTATCCTGGAACTCTTTGAGAAACTCGTAACCATACTGCATGTCTCTGGTGATAGCGTTATAACCGCTTCCAGCGGACAGGTCCCCGTAAAGGTTGGGATATTTCTTAAGAAGTTTTGCAAGCCTTCCCGGCTTTTTTACCGGTCCCGCAGGATAGCCGCCTCTTGTTTCTTCATCCACATCCGCGCTTATCTCCGACCAAAAACCCATCGCATGCCCGATAAAGATGGTCTCCGGACATTTTTTCAACGCCTTTTCAAGGCGCGGCAGGCGGATGTCGTCCACCAGACCGTACCTGCCGCCTATCTTGTTTGTCAGGTGGAAAAGAACCGGCAGGCCGGCTTTCCCGCACTGCCTGAAAAGGTTTATGCACAGCGGGCTGTCAAAGTAGAGATTGGCAGTAACCTCGCCGAGCCCCCTGCATCCCATTTTCTTATACCTGTTTATAAGGAAGGAAAAATCCGTTTCCGGAGAATTGTCTCCGGCGCGCGGGTCAATGTTACAGAAGGGTATCACCTTTTTGGGGTGGCGCTTGTATACCGCCGCGGCGTCTTCGGAACCGAAATAAAGGTACTTTCCCTCCGGACCGATAATGGGCAGGATAACGAACCTGTCTATTCCCAGTTCATCCATTCTTTTCAAAAGTTTTTTTTCCGTGAGCGGTTCCTCCCCTCCCCAGAGAGTCAGAACGTGCGTATGTACATCTATCATTCTTTTACCTCCGGTAATATTTCTCAACCTTTTTGAACGCCTTTATTGTATCACCAACCTCTTTCCTTCCCCAGCACTCATTTATGTGAAGCGTCATGTGGTCAGCAAGCGCCTTTTCCGCAGACGGACAGCAGTTTGCATAATTTATTTTTCTTGCTCCCGGCAAACTCCACGGCAGGTGCGATTTACCGAAAGTGTTTCTTTCCGCAATCCATTTCTGTTTGTACATTGGAGCTACGTAATGCACTCCGACGGGTATTCCTTCGGACTGAAGAACTTTTGAGACCGTCTCTTTGTCCGCTTTCAGTTTATCCGCGCAGACCCGGACGAAACAGAACCACGGATTAGCCTCTGCGCCCGGCAAAATCTTCCACAGACTGAAACAGTCCATTTCTTCTTCAAATCCCTTTTTCAGTTCCTCGTAAATTTTTACCCGTTTCGCCATAACCTTATTCAGTTTTTTGAGTTGCACCCTGCCCACCGCGGCCTCCAGTTCCGTCATACGATAGTTCAAACCTGTAAATAAATTGGTCGCCTCCGTTGAGTTGAAAGGTTTGCCCCTGTCGGCAAACCGCTTGGCATTCCAGTACAATTCCTCATTGTCCGTAATAACCATACCCCCCTGTCCGCCGCTGGTGGTATGCTTTCCGCTCATCATGCTGAAACAGCTCAAGTCACCGAAAGACCCGACAAATTTCCCGCCGTACCTTGCGCCGTGCGCCTGCGCACAATCCTCAATGACGTAAAGTTTATGCTTGTGCGCAATCCTGACTATATCCTTTATTTTCGCGGGATTGCCTGCAAGATGAACTACTATGACCGCCTTCGTTTTTTTCGTGATATTTCTCTCCACGGAAGCGGGCGACAGATTCAGGGTGTCATACTCCACGTCCGCAAAAACGGGAATGCACTGCTGGAAAATGATTGGAGATACGGTTCCAGGGTCGGTTATGGGCGTGGTTATTATCTCACTGCCCGGCTCAAGACGCAGTGCGCCTATTGCCGCATGGACTGCCGCGGTGCCGGAACTTACCGCAGTGGCAAACTTCACTCCGAAGTATTTTGCAAATTCTTTCTCGTATGCATCCACCTCGACCCCGCCGTACCTGTCAAACGCCCCTCCGTTTTTCACCGCTTTTTCAAAGAGGTTGAGTACCGCCTTCTTTTCCGGCCCGCCCATCATAACCCTTGCAGGCATGGGTTTACACCGCACCGCTTTGCCGCCGTCTATCGCCAATTTTTCCATTTTTTCTCCCTTGTCCTGCTACAACACTCTCCGTCATTGCGAGCGTTTTTCGCGCGGCAATCTCATTGAGATTGCGGAGCCTGTCCCGAGACTGTCATTGAGATTGCTTCGTCATAAGAAGCATTCCTCGCAAT
>CAYPTS010000085.1:0-6128 GCA_964413825.1 uncultured bacterium | reverse complement strand
ATGAAGAAAACATTTCTGTCGCCGTCAACGCTGAATCTCTACAGGGAGTGCCCCAGGTGTTTTTACCTCCACATGAAGTACGAGATAAAGCGTCCGAGGGGCCCCATGCCTTCAATAGCGATAGGTCTGGACAGTGTCTTCAAAAAATATTTTGACTATTACCGTTCCATAAGGGAACTGCCGCCCGACCTGAAGAAGGAAATGAGCGGGCACCTGATAGAGGAACTTAAGCCCACATATTATCACGACATAAAGCCGAACTACTGCATACTCGGCAAACTTGACGACTGCCTTGTTACAGACGAGGGTGCCCACGTGCCGCTTGACCACAAGACGAGAGCCAGCCCTGCAAGAGACGTCCACCCCGCATACCAACTGCAGATGGAGGTGTACTGTATTCTCCTTGACGGCAACGGACTGAAGGCCGGCGACCGGGCGTATCTTTTATATTACTATCCCCTGAACGTGGACCCTGACGAAGGAGCCGGCAGTATCGCCTTCGGCGTGGACATAAAAAGGGTGGACGTGGATACAAAACATGCCGTGCAGGTAATCGAGGATGCGATAAAATGCCTTGAGTCTCCGGAGTTTCCCGAATCTTCCCCTGAATGTGAATACTGTGCATGGATTGACCGTGCAGGGGCAAAGTGGCCTGCTGTTAAAGGGGCGCATAAGGGAAAAGAGATAATTTTGCCAGGGGAAGAAGGATTTACGGAAGCGGAGAAGGCGCCGGAGCAAGAGGAGCACAAGGATTCCCTCTTCTGACACCACAACAAAACAAATGGATTGTCATTGCGAGGAATGAGACCCCTTCGACTTTTGTCTCGGGGCAGGCTCCGCAATCTTATATTAATGTTGAGATTGCCGCGCCAAACAACGGCTCGCAATGACAGACTGTTGCAGGTACGGTATCAATGAAGAATTTATATACGAAGGTAAGGCGGTTTGCGGAAGAGAAGGGCATTATACGCGACGGAGACAACATCCTTGTTGCCCTGTCGGGCGGACCCGACTCGGTATTCCTGTTCCATTTCCTTGTTTACCTGTCACGAAAGAAAAACATCAAACTCAAAACTGCCTACATACACCATCATTTGCGGAAAGAAGCGGACAGGGAACTTAAGTTTACAAGAAAACTGGCGCAGTCGCACTCAATTCCGTTTTTCTACCGGAACGTAGAGATAAAGGGAAAGACCGGTATCGAGGAACAGGCGAGGAAAAAGAGATATGCGGCTCTTTATTCCATTGCGAGAAAGGCGAACTGCAACAAAATAGCTGTCGGACATACCCTCGATGACCAGGCGGAGACCGTTGTCATGCGGTTCATAAAAGGTACAGGCCTCGCAGGTCTTCGCGGCATCCTTCCTGAAAAGCACCTTTTCAAGAACAGGGATATATCGGTAATAAGGCCTATCCTGTGCCTTGAGAAGAAAGAGATTTTGGAGGTGCTGGAAAAGGGAGGTAAAGAGTACAGAATTGACAGGTCGAATTTTACGGAAGATTTTTTCCGCAACCGCATCCGCTCCGAGGTCATGCCGCTTTTCCTGAAGTATAACCCGCAGATAAAAAAACAGGTTACACAGATGTCTTTCCTGATACAGGATGATTTTGCCTTCATGGAAAAGACCGCATCAAGAGTTCTCGCAGGAATTTTCGACGGTTCCGGCAGGAGTATCGACGTAAGGGCGTATCGTAAACTGGACATTTCCGTCAAACGTCTCGCAATAGCGCTTCTTGTTGAAGAGATTACAGGCAGTCCCTACCGTTCCTTCAACCGTATCAAGAAAATCACCGACTACCTCAACAATACTCCCCGCAGAAGAGTGAAGATAACCTATATCGCAGAACTTTAGTCATTCATTTTGCGCAGGGCATGTTGATATGTGCCTGTGACATTGGAACGAGCAAGAATACGGTTTTAACCCGGATATTATCTATGGATAATAGCAGGATTTAACACTAAGGGAGCGGAAAACACTATTGCTTTCTGCGAATTTTAGCATATAATATTTTAAGCCTGTATCCTCTAAATAAAGGTGAGAAAACATGCTGAATCACAGAATTTCTTTCGGAGCATATAGAGCAAGGAGGTATAGATATTATGTCAAAAATTGCGTTGATAAACGGGCGGATTGTTGACGGTACAGGACGCCTCCCCCTTGAAACTGGCACTGTTATTGTTAATGGAGCCATTCTGGATACTGTCGGGCCGTCAAAAGAAGTTGCCATTCCCGAAGGCTGTAAAACGGTTGATGTCAGAGGCAATACAATACTTCCGGCTTTTATTGATGGACACATGCATGTCAGTCTTCAACCCGGAAGGCTTGATCATATAGGACATATAAGAACAAATCTGTCAGCTGTCGGAAAATTACAGGAATGCCTCCAGTGGGGGACCGGTACGGTTGCTCATGCTGCAGGTTCATATGAGAGCGTAATCTTGCGCGAGCTGATTCAGTCAGGCTGTATAAAAGGGTGCTGCAATCTTGTTGTAAGTGGAGTCGTTACTGCTACTTGTGGACATGTGCGGGGGCGAAGTGCTGATGGGCCGTGGGAGATAAGAAAAGCAGTACGTGAAACAATAGCGTCCGGTGTCGACTTCATCAAGACATGTGCTTCGGGCGGGTTCCAGTGGGAACACGAGAAACTTACCCATGAAGACTATACGCTGGAAGAATTAAATACCCTTGTCGACCAGGCTCATTCGAGGGAAAAGCGCGTTCATGTGCATGCACACGCTCAACCGGGACTTATGAATGCTATTAGTGCAGGTTGTGATGTTATTCTTCATGGTGCATTGATTGATGATGCGGCTCTTGAAGGGATTTCAGAAAAAGGACTCTGGTATATGCCAACGTTACACGTTACGAGCGAGAAGTTCTGGGGCATGCCCGGTTTACCCGCTCATATGGTTGAAAGAATAAAGTATTGTAATCCCATTCACAGGGAAGGTGTCAGAAAAGCATTAAAAATGGGTATCAGGATAATAACGGGAACTGACGGGGGGCCGGGGTCAATTATGAACGAACTGTTTGAATTGACCAAATGTGGGTTGACCCCTATGGATGCTCTTGTAGCCGCCACGCGCGAAACAGCCGATGCCCTGGGCATTCTTAACAAGACTGGAACCCTGGAAAAGGGAAAAGCGGCAGACCTTATTGTGATTGCGGGAAATCCGCTTCAAGATATATCTGTTATCAGGCGTAGAGAGTCAATTCTTGTGGTAATGAATGCGGGTAAAATCTGTAGAGATAAAATTGGGTGTGCCGCTGGCGAGAATAATTTCAGTGGTGAATAGAATCGGAATAACACGTGGCATATGATAGATATACATATGCACATTAGGAGATATCAGACATTCTTCATAAAGGTCAGTGACATATTAAAATTGCTTAATTTATAATGCCTTCAACCGCATAAAGAAAATTACCGACTACCTCAACAACGTTCCCCGCAGAAGAGTGAAGATAACCTATATCGCAGAACTTTAGTTATTCCTTTTTCCCGCAGGGTTCTTGTTCCCTGCGATTGAAAAGTCTAAATCAGCGGTAAGTGTTCCTGCGGTGTTTGATTCTGTAGATGTGGAAAAAATATATTAGTCTGGCGTGACGGGATTTGCCGTTTTGACAAACAGCATGGGGAAGATTATATCGCTCGTACAGCAGGGTATCAACACCGCCAGAAACAGGAATATGAGAATAACCAGAGAGGTCCCTGCGGTTAGGGTTTTTCCCTGTGCCATGAGTATGTGGAACAGGGAGGAAAACGTGCTTACCAGAACGTGTCCCAAATGAGGGATTTTCGTCGACGGCTTGAAATAGGCAATTGCTATGCCCGCCAGAGCCAGAGGATTGACCAGCCACCATTTTTCGATAAATCCCAGGTGGACGTGCCTGTCCGGCATGTTGAGCAGAAATTCTCCCGCATACGGTATCAGCGAATCGCTGAGTGTCGCTATTCCTATGGAGCCGGCATAGCCGATAGCGAGCAATATCAGGAAGTTGCATTTTCCTTTAAGGCATTTTCCGCCCACCCGTCCGCAGGTGTGCAGTTTAAATATCGATGCGGTAACAAGCGCGCTTAAAAACACGTGCGAGGGATGCAGAATGTAAAAGGCGTTATAGGAAACCCGGTGTGGCAGGTTTTGGAAAAACAGCATGAACAAAATGCCTGCCGCCGAACCTGCAAAAGTGAAAGGCGCATGTTCCCTGAGTTCTTTTAAAATTCGTTTTGCCATATAACCGCTTTATGTGTTTCTGCAGACAGAATTGACGTTACGGGAGGAGGTTTTCTATCTTGACTCTGCCCCATACCTTTGCCATGCAGAATGCCTCGGCATATTCCACACCGCACTGTACTCCCCTGAACCCTGCAACCTTTTCAATCATTTTAACCGGTTCAGACTCATGGTGTCCGGAAATCCACCCGTACTGGCTCTCGTGGGCAAGGAGCATCTGCTTCTTGATATCCATGAAGTTCGAAATATCAACGTAATGACTCGGTTCAAAACTGAACCCCGCCAGCGTGTCCATGTAATATATCGGCATAATCTTTTCGTGTGCGGGGTATTTTGTTTTATACAATGGAAGCGTTGCGGTGAATGCCGCATCAAATACCAGTTGTCCGGTTATGACGTGGTCCGGCATGTAGTCGGTGACGCTGTGGGTTATTATCACGTCTGGTTTCGCGTGCCGTATTATGTCCACAACCTTTACGCGCATCTCTTTTGTCGGGTACAGGTCAAGGTCTCCGGCAATGGGCCCCAGTGCTTCCGCTCCTATCAACGCGGCGGCGTTTTTTGCCTCCTTGTCCCGTGTTGCGGCAAGTTCTTCGGGCGTTATGTTCTTGCCTCCCATATTTCCGTTGCACAGGTGCCCCATGAAAACCCTGTGTCCGTTTTTTGCATACTTTGCAAGCGTGCCTCCGCAAAGTATTTCCAAATCGTCAGGATGTGCTCCTATCGCCAGTACGTTCATTGTTTCTCCTCCCTTGTCTAACACAAATTGATAACGGATTGATTTTGCCGGAGAGCAAGGCGGTAAGGAGTTGGCAACGCAGGCATACTAACGTATGTCGAGGAAGCCAACGACGCCACCAACGATGCTCTGCGGATAAAAGCAGTCCGTTAATTGCATTCAGGTAATAGCGGGCCCGCAAGTTCTTTCAGGAAAAACAGTTTTCCCGGAAGCGTCGGCATGAAACTGCTGGGTATCCATCTGCTGGGTCCGTGCCGCAGGGTTGTCCACAAACTCATTCCCTGCCACATCATCCCCCTGCCGAGCGTGCCGTCCGCACCGCCTATTATTTTGTCCGCTTTCAGAAAGATGCCCGGTCCTATGGTGTTTGCAAAGCATGGAACCAGAGTCGTTCTGCTCTTGAAGCTGGTTATAGCGTTCTGTTCAATTGTAAGGGGATGCAGTTTCGCTCCTATGCGGTAGGGCTGTTTTTTCCATTCGGCATCGGACTTGAATTCCGCGGCGAAATGCGGCTCCCAGAATGCTATGTGGAAAACCCTGCCTATCCCGAAAATCACCACCAGTCTTGCACCCTGCTTTTTCAACGCATCTATTTTTGCGGGATACTTGGGCAGATTTTCTCTTGTTGCAAAGTTGCGCTGGCTCTTCGGGACTGTGAGTTTGCCGAGCGGTCCGTAGAACGCATCCTGCATTGCGTTCTGAAATGCACCGGGGTTGTTGGAAGGCAGGGTTTTTCCGTTTGCATCGCTCCACTCGTCCATGTTGAATCCGTAGACGTGTTTGCAGTCAACGTTCCATTCCTTCAGGAAGTACACAATCCACTTGTACATTCCCATCGGGCCCACGGGAAGAATAAGTATGAGTTTTTTCTTCGCTTCCTTTGAGTTGCATATTTCCGCGGCTATCTCGTGACCCATTTTGGCGTTGAACTCTTCCAGCGTATCGCAGGATTCCGGCGAGAATTTCTTGTTCCACCAGTTTTGCCGCTCGGTTATTTTTTCAGGCGGGTTGCCGCAGCATTTGTCAATTTTTTTCATGTCCCAGCCTTCCGGAAAGAAGTTTTCCAGAAGAGAGCCTTTAATCGTCGTAATAAGATCCATGCGCTCCTCCCTTGTACAGCTCAAGTTCCGACATAAGGAAACAGAGAGGAAA
>CAYPTS010000084.1:0-6194 GCA_964413825.1 uncultured bacterium | reverse complement strand
ATCGGCCCGTATACCATGGATATAGTCAGTAAACTTGCCGACGCTGGTGCGTCGCCTGAAAAAATTGCGAAAAAAATATATTTTGAAAGGCCGCTGAAATCTGTAAAACTTCTTTCTCTATGCCTGAGCGGCCTTAAATTTGAACGCAGGAATAAAATCTGCTGGATAAAGGTTGACAAGAGCATGTACCGCCGAACCGGCACGAAAGAGGAAGATACAGAGGGGTTCATAGACATTCTCGTGAGAATCAAAGAGGCAGACGTTGTTTTCTTTCTCAAGGAATCTGAAAAAATAATTAAAGCCAGTCTCCGGAGCAAGGAACGCTTTGACGTGGAAAAAATAGCGGCAGTTTTCGGAGGAGGGGGGCACAAAAAGGCGGCAGGGTGTTATTTCAAAGGGGTTACGCTTGAACAGGCGGAAAGAAAAATCCTTGCCGCAATCCGCAGGAATAAAAAATGAACGGAATAATAATTGTAAACAAGCCCAAGGGCATTACATCCTACGACGTTATAAGGTTTTTCAAGAGGAATTTCAATCTGAAAGAGAAGATAGGGCATGCAGGTACCCTCGACCCGCTTGCTTCCGGCGTGCTTATTGTCTGCATAGGCAAAGCGACCGGCCTTAGTTCCGGGTTCATGAAGATGGAGAAGGAATATGAGGCAAAAATGCTTTTGGGAGTGGTTACGGATACCGACGATACCGACGGAAAGGTTCTTGAAAAAAAAGAGATAAATGCCGGCGAGCGGGAGATAAGGGAAGTTATAGAAAAATTCAATGGTGAAATAGAACAGGTTCCTCCGGTGGTATCGGCCATAAAGTATCATGGCAGTCCTCTCTACAAACTGCACAGGAAGGGCGTACCTGTTGTTCCCGCGCCGAGAAAGGTTTTTATCAGGGAAATCGAGATACTTGATGTCAGGATTCCATTCGTTGATTTCCGCGTGGTCTGTTCGAAAGGAACGTACATAAGGTCGTTGTGCAGGGACATAGGAAGCGCTCTCGGGTGCGGCGGGACGCAGACAGAACTGAAAAGGACGCGGGTGGGCGATTACAGGATAGGCGAGAGTTTTACCCTTGAAGATATAGAGAAAAAGGGTATGGAAAACTGTCTTATACCGATATGGAAGACAAACTCCAGATAAGCGTTTCCGGCATAAGGGGGGTATACCCTGTGTCAATCACTTCAGACGTGGTATTTACGTTTGGAGTGGTTTTCGGCAGTTATGCCGGCACTAAGAAAATTTTTGTGTGCAGGGATACCCGGGTAAGCGGGGATTCCCTGAAGAATTCAATGATAACGGGTTTGCTTTGCACGGGCAAAGACGTTGTCGACCTCGGAATTGCGCCAACTCCCGAAATCGGATATATCATAGAGAAGTTAGAGTCGTCTTCAGGCGCAGTTATTACCGCCAGCCATAACCCCCAGGAATACAACGGAATAAAATTTTTCTCTGACAAGGGAACATTTCTTAATTCTTCCGAAGGAAAAAAACTCCTTGAAATTTATCACGGCAAATCATTCAAAATTGCCAAAACCCCGGGATTCCTTTCCCCTGCAGATTATACGGAGAAGTATTTTCAGGGTATTTACGATGCGGTGGACGTTGAGAAAATAAGGAAGCGTAAGTTCAGGGTTGTGGTCGACGTATGCCAGGGGGTCGGAGCGCTGCTGTCGAAACGATTCCTGGAGAACCTCGGATGCGAGGCTATAGTCATAAACGAAGGGCCCCCGGGGATTTTTTCTCATCCTCCCGAACCGCTTCCGGAGAATCTCGCGGAACTTTCCGGCAGGGTGCCTGCGGAAAATGCGGATATCGGTTTTGTACAGGACCCGGACTGCGACCGTCTTTCCATGGTAAACGAAGACGGAAGCATTCCCGGTGAAGAAGTGACGGTGGCGCTTGCAATAAAAAGCATTCTTGAGAAAAAGAAAGGACCGGTTGCCGTGAATCTTTCCACAACCGCGCGTATAGAGGAAATCGCAGGGGAATATGGCGTGGATGTTTACAGGAGCATGGTAGGCGAGGTAAACGTTGTGGAGAAGATGAAGGAAACCGGGGCGGTTGCCGGCGGGGAAGGCAACGGCGGTATAATATTGCCCGATGTTCATTACGGAAGAGATAGTTTCGTCGGGATGGCACTGCTGCTTGAACGTCTTGCAAAAACAGGGGAAAAAGCTTCTGAAGCTGCGGGCGGCCTGCCTGAATATTTCATGCTGAAAAAAAAGATAAGCGTTCCGGAAGAGCGTAAAAACAAGGGAATGGAGGAAATAAAAGCAGGATGTTCGGCGACAGGGGAAAAGGTTAACCTTGAAGACGGCATAAAGATAATAAGGAATGACGGCTGGATACACGTGCGGCCTTCTGGCACGGAACCCGTGATGAGAATTTACGCTGAAGCAAAAACCATGGATATCGCAGACCGTTACCTTTCTGAGTTTACCCGTTATTTTTCGTAGAATTTTTCTATACGGGCCACCGCATCTTCCGGTTTGTCAACCATGCAAAAAAGGTTAAGGTCTTCGCCGTCTATGTATTTTCTTGCCAGCATGTTTTTTTCTATCCAGCCGACAAGTCCTTGCCAGTAGTCTATTCCCACGAGCACCACGGGAAATTTGTGTATCCTTTCGGTTTGTATGAGCGTCATTGTCTCGGCGAACTCGTCAAGGGTGCCGAACCCTCCGGGAAAGATGATAAATCCTTTGGCATATTTTACGAACATGACTTTTCTCGTGAAAAAATACCTGCATGAAATGAGAGTCTTTATGTAAGGATTCGGTTTTTGCTCGTGGGGCAGTTCGATGTTGATGCCGATGGAATCTCCGCCTGCAAGCATTGCACCTTTGTTTGCCGCCTCCATGATGCCCGGACCTCCGCCGGTTATAACCGAATAACCTTTTTCCGCAAGCAGTTTCCCTGTGGCCACGGCTTTTTTATACCACTTGTCGTTTTCCTTCGTTCTTGCGGAACCCCATACCGTCACGGCGTTTTTTGTGTGTTCGAGGGTTTCAAAACCCTCCACGAATTCAGCCATTATTCTGAATATTCTCCATACGTCGGATTCGTAAATGTTTTCTTTCATTTCAGTTCTCCTTACATTCTTTCTTTTCCACTATGAGCGTAAAGCCGTCGTATCCTTTTATCGTGACTTTTGCATCCTTTTCAATTTCGCCGGCTGCACTGCGCGCATTCCAGTACTCGCCCTGCACGAAAACTGTCCCTTCGGGCGCCAGGGGTTTTATGACGCGCGCCATTTCTCCGACAAGCCCTTCTTTTCCGGTCGTTACCTTGCGCTTTTTCGTCTTCCACGTAAACCATACCGCAAGCCATAGTATGAGGCCGACAGCCGTCACTGTCCCCGTTATAAGGGTACCGGGGATATTGAAATCCGACATTGGCCGGAAAAGAAAAAAAGAGCCGAGCATAAGCGTTATTATACCAGACAGGATAAACAGCCCGAAAGAAGGAGTCAGCGCTTCTATGGCGAAAAAGATAAAACTTACCGCTATGAGCAGTAAGCCGGCAACGTTGATAGACAGGGTATGCAGGGCAAAAAAGGCAAGTATGAGGGATACCGTGCCGACAATTCCCGGAATTCCGAGTCCGGGATTGTATAACTCGAGCATTATACCGAGAGTGCCGAGCATCAGCAGTATGTATGCGACGTTCGGGTCGGCGATAACCTTCAGTATCCGTTCTTTGACGCTTTCCTTAGGCGTGGAGAGGCGCGCATCTTTCGTGTTCAGCGTAAGCGTGCCGTTGTTGTTTGTTACCGTTTTCCCGTCGAGGGCGGAAAGAAGTTCTTCCACTCCGTTTGCTATCAGGTCTATAACCTTCTCATTCAGCGCTTCCGTTTCCGTAGCCGAAATACTTTCTCTGACCGCCCTTTCAGCCCATTCGGCATTTCTGCCCCTGTGAACCGCAATGCTCTTTACGAAACTTACCGTATCGTTGACAACCTTTTCCGTCATTGTCTCGTCCTGTTTGCCCGTAAGCGTTACGGGATGGGCGGCGCCTATGTTGGTTGCCGGAGACATGGCGGCGACATGGCAGGAAAGCGCGACAAAAACGCCTGCCGAAGCGCACTGCGAGCCTTTGGGGTGCACAAAAGCGATAACGGGTATGTCCGAAGCGAGGATTGCCTGGACGATTTTTCTCGTCGAAGAAAGCAGTCCGCCCGGGGTGTCTATTATCAGCAGTACGAAATCAGCATTGTTTTTTCTCGCGAGCGACAGCGTATTTTTTATCTGGTAATAGGTTATGGGACCTATTGCGCCGTCCATGTTCATGGTATATCCGGAATTCTGTTTCCCTTCTGCCATGCCCGCGGCCAAAAACGCAAAAAAGAGTGCGAACAACATTGTTTTTTTCATTTTAACATCCTTTTTACCTCCCTCTCCTTTAATCCGCTCCCCTTTGGGGAGAGGGAAAGTGAAGGAGACTTTCATATAATACGACATTTCGCCGGTTTTGACAAAGAAGGCGTGGTGATAGTAAAATTGACGGGGTACAGGAGTGGATAAGACGGTAAATCAAGGCCACTCATCTTAAAAGTATATCAGGAAGAGTGCGGACAAGGAGATACTATAAATGAAAAAAATCGAGATATACGATACTACACTGCGGGACGGAGCGCAGGGCGAATCCGTCGCTTTTACCATAAAGGACAAACTTAGGATTGCCGATAAACTGGATGAATTCGGCATTGATTTTTTAGAAGGCGGCTGGCCCGGCTCCAACCCCAAGGATATTTCTTTTTTTGAAAAGGTGAAAAATAGGAAATTTGAAAACCTTAAAGTTGTGGCGTTCGGTAGTACGAGAAGAAAAAATTTTTCCGCCGACAGCGACCCTTTTTTGAAAAAACTTCTTGAGAGCGAAGTTGAATGCATTACCATTTTCGGAAAGTCATGGGACCTGCACGTTCAGGATGTTTTAAAAATCAGTCCGGATGAAAACCTGAAACTTATCGAGGATTCGGTAAGGTTTCTGAAAGGGCAGGGTAGGCGCGTGTTTTTCGACGCGGAACACTTCTTCGACGGCTACAAGAACAATCCTGAATATGCTCTTGCGACCCTGTCTGCCGCAGAATCGGCCGGCGCGGAAAAGATAGTTCTCTGCGATACCAATGGCGGTTCACTTCCCTTTGAGATAGAAGAAACGGTTGCAAAGGTTGCCGCTGCGGTGAATGTTCCTCTCGGAATACATACGCACAATGATTCGGGGCTTGCGGTTTCCAATTCTATAACTGCAGTAAGGGCGGGAGCCGTGCATGTGCAGGGAACTATAAATGGTATAGGGGAAAGATGCGGAAATGCCGACCTTTCCGTCATTATTCCCATACTGCAGTTGAAGATGGGATACAAATGCGTGGATGATGAAAACCTTGTGCGTCTCACCGAAGTATCGCGTTTCATTTATGAAACCGCCAACATGATTCCGCCCAATTCACAGCCGTTTGTGGGGATGAGCGCATTTGCGCACAAGGGCGGAATCCACGTGGACGCCGTCAACAAAAACCCCGTAACCTATGAACACATCGACCCTGTCAGGGTGGGCAATGAGAGGAGAATCCTTCTTTCCGAACTTTCCGGCAAGGGCACCATACTTCAGAAAGCCAAAAACTACAATCTTGACGGCGACCCCGAGAGCATCAAAAAGATTCTCGATACCGTGACATCTCTTGAAAACGCCGGGTATCAGTTTGAAGCCGCCGAGGGCTCTTTCGACATCATGGTAAGGAAGACAATCGGCGAGTACAGGAAACTTTTCACCGTTGAAGGATTCAGGGTTATAGTCGAAAAGCGCGGAGAAAAAGTTGTTTCGGAAGCCACGGTTAAAATCAGGGTGGATAAGGCCGTCGAGCATACGGCAAGTGAAGGAAACGGTCCGGTTAACGCGCTTGACAATGCTTTAAGAAAAGCCCTGATAAAATTCTATCCCGAGATAGAAACAATCAAACTGACCGACTACAGGGTCAGGATACTGCATCCCGAAGAGGCAACCGCCGCGGTTACAAGAGTTGTCATAGAGACTACGGATGAAGACGGGACATGGGGTACAATCGGGGTTTCCGAAAATATAATCGAGGCGTCATGGAAGGCCCTGATTGACAGTATTGAGTACAAACTCCACAAGATACCGGCATGATTTCATCCGGAGAGTGGCGTTGGCATTGTCGTCGGCTTCCTCGGCGTA
>CAYPTS010000083.1:0-6212 GCA_964413825.1 uncultured bacterium | reverse complement strand
GTCGGCGCCGAGTTCCCTGAATCTTTTGCGGGACTCCTGCGACCTTTTGCCGCTGATGACCGCCGTTTTTACGCCGGCAAGTTTCAGCATGCGGAATGCAGGACCGTCTTTTATGTTGAAAAAACGGTACAACTTCCCGTCGAAATAAAATATCTTCCCGTCGGTCATCACGCCGTCCACGTCCGTAATGACACACCTTATTTTTTCAGTATTCAATTTTGAATTCTTTCTTTCCCAAAAGGTCGTGCAGGTGCACTATTCCTTTCGGCCTGCCTGTTTTTCCTTCCATTATCACAAGACAGGTGATTTCGGATTTTTCCATGATGCCGAGCGCCTGCACCGCCAGGCTGTTTTCATCAACGGTCTTTGGATTTCTCGTCATCCAGTCCCTGACGATTGTATTTTCGACGTCGGTGCTGGTATTGAGCATTCTTCTCACGTCGCCGTCGGTAACGATGCCCTTGAGTCTGTCTTTATCGTCAAGCACGAGGGTAAAACCGAG
Source organism: uncultured bacterium (assembly GCA_964413825.1). Lineage (GTDB taxonomy): Bacteria > Ratteibacteria > UBA8468 > B48-G9 > JAFGKM01 > JAFGKM01. The sequence continues at coordinate 5,710 of CAYPTS010000083.1, read as the reverse complement.
GTTTTTCTTCGTTATCTCCCTGACGGCGGAGGGCATCTTTTCGTTTTCTCTCACAACCGGCATTTTCCTGCCGGTCTGCATAACGTCTTTTACCTTAAGCATGAGCCGCCTGCCGAGGTTCCCCGCGGGATGGAAAAAGGCGAAGTCCCGTTTGCATACATCCTTGACGGCCATGATGGAAAGCGCAACAGCGTCTCCGAGGACGAGCGCGCACGTTGTACTCGAAGATGGTATGATTCCGAAAGCATCCGCTTCTTCTATCTCCCCGGTTTCTATTACAATGTCGCTGTAAGAGCCGAGCGAAGAGGTTCTGGAGCAGGTGAAAGAAATTATCTTCGCGCCTATTTTTTTCACCGACGGCATTATCCTCAAAATCTCCTCGGTTTCGCCGCTGTTGGAGATTACTATGACGACGTCGTCTTTCGAAACCATTCCGAGGTCTCCGTGAACCGCATCCCCGGGATGCAGAAAGGTGGAGGGAGTACCGAGACTTGCCAGTGTAGCGGCTATCTTCCGGCAGATAATTCCGCTTTTACCCATTCCCGTCACAACTACCTTTCCTCTGCATCCGCAAATTGAATCCACGGCTTTTGTGAACGTCACGTTAAGGTTGTCCCGCATATTTTTCAGGTTGCGGCATTCGGTGTCTATCACCTTTCTGGCGTAGTCGAGGCAGTCTTTGCTCTTCATCTTCATTGTCTCAAGGCATTGTATATATTTTTCAACTGCTTAAGGAGTATTTTTATTTCCTTCAAGTCGAGCATGTTGGCGCTGTCGGACAACGCTTTCTCCGGCTCGGGATGCACCTCCGCAAAAATTCCTTCGCATCCGACCGCCACCGCCGCTTTTGCAAGGTAGGGGACGAACCTCTTGTTGCCGCCGGAGCTGGTACCCCTTCCTCCGGGTTCCTGCACGCTGTGCGTTGCGTCAAATATTACGGGATAGCCGAAGGCTCTCATTACCGGAAGCGAACGAAAATCAGAGACAAGATTGTTGTAACCGAAGGTGGTGCCCCGTTCAGTAATGATTACCTTTTTATTTCCTGTTGAAACAACCTTTTCTATTACGTTTTTTATCTCGGCAGGGGAAAGGAACTGTCCCTTTTTTACGTTGACCGGTTTTCCGGTGCGCCCTGCGGCAAGAAGAATGTCAGTCTGTCTGCACAAAAACGCGGGTATTTGTATGACGTCTACGGATTCCGCAGCTTCGTCCATCTGCGTTGTGCAGTGCACGTCCGTAGTAACGGGAAGTCCGAGTTGTTCCCGAACCTTTCTTAAAAGCGCAAGCCCCTTTTTCAGCCCCGGACCCCTGAATGAAGCGCCGGAAGAGCGGTTGGCTTTGTCGAAAGACGCCTTGAAAATAAAGGGGACGCCTTCATCCATGCAGATTTTCTTCAGCGTTTCCGCGGTATAAAGGACGGTTTTTTCGTTTTCAATCACGCAGGGACCCGCTATCAGGCAAAACATGTTATCCCCGCCGATTTTTACGTTTTGAATTTTTATTTCATTAACCATGAATAGATAATGTTCTTTTCCTTCAACTTGAAACCTTAAACTCTCAACTGTCTTTATTATCCCGGAGGCCACTTCATAACTCTGCCGCCAAGAAGGTGGGCGTGCAGATGTTCCACGCTCTGCCCTGCATCCCTGCCGCTGTTCACGACAACCCTGTACCCGCTGTCGGCGATTCCTTCGTCCCGCGCAATTCTGGATGCCAGATTCAGGAGTTCTCCCAGCAGTGAAACGTCTTTCGCGTCATGAAGTTTTTCTATGTGCTTTTTGGGAATTATGAGGATATGTACGGGCGCCTGGGGATTAATATCTCTGAAGGACAGGAATTTCTCGTCCTCGTAAACCTTGCTGCACTGCATTTTCCCTTCCGCCATCATGCAAAAAATGCACTTTTCCATTTTTTATAGCCGCTTTACGGTTTTCGTTTTTACGTATGACTGGATTATGTCCCCTTCGCGGAAGTCCGTGAAGTTGTCAATGCCTATTCCGCACTCGGTATTCTGTTTCACCTCTTTTGCGTTTTCCTTGAATCTCTTCAGACTGGTAATGCTTCCCTGGAAAACAATGCTTCCCGAGCGCACCACCTTGCCGATGGAGCCTCTGAGAATTTTTCCGTCAACAACAATGCATCCCGCAATGGTCGATTTGTCCGAGAGATTGAATACCTTCTTCACCGATGCCTGTCCGGACAGAACTTCCTTTTCCTCCGGCTCAAGCATTCCCTCTACCGCCTTTCTAACGTCGTCGGCAAGTTCATAAATGATTTTGTACGTTCTGACTTCGATGCCTTCCGCTTTGGCCATCTCGTCTACCTGCTGGTTCAGCGGGACGTTGAATCCGACGATAACAGCATTGGAGGCCGAGGCCAGCAGGACGTCCGACTCGGATATCGCTCCTGTTTCCGCGTGGATTATGGATATGTTGACCTCGCTGTCGGGTATCTTGCCTACGACGTCTCTGATTGCGTCGATGGTGCCTGCGTAATCGCTCTTTACTATCAGGTTGAGTTCCTTTGTTTCTCCCTGCTTTACCTTGTCGGAAAGTTCCTGCAGTGTTACCTTCTTGCCGGCACTTTCTTTTTGTCCCCGTCCTTCCCGTTCTTCAAACAGCTGTCTTGCGGCTTTTCCTGATTTTAAAATCTTTATTTCCTCTCCGGGTACGGCAACCCCGTCGGCGCCAAGTATCTCGACGGGTGTAGACGGGCCTGCGGAATCAATTTTCCTGTTCCAGTCGTCCATTATGGCGCGAACCCTGCCCCTGACGTTTCCTGCTATGAACGGGTCGCCGGTTTTTAGAGTGCCTTTTCTTATGAGCGCATTTATAATCGGCCCTTTTGAACGGTCGACGAATGACTCTATGACTATGCCTTCCGCCTCGCCCTGAGGGTTTGCCGTTAGTTCGAGCATCTCTCCCATGAGTACCAGCATCTCGAGAAGTTCCTTTATGCCGGCGCCCGTCAGTCCGGATACGTTCACAAAAACCGTGTCTCCTCCCCATTCTTCGGGTATAAGCTTGTATTCGGAAAGCTGTTTTTTTACCTTGTCGGGGTTTATGTTGGGCTTGTCAACTTTGTTTACCGCCACTATTATCGGTACGCCGGCGGATTTCGCATGGTTTATCGCTTCCACGGTCTGCGGTTTTATACCTTCGTCGGCGGCAACGACAAGTATAACGATGTCGGTTACCAGCGCGCCTCTTGCTCTCATTGCCGTGAAAGATTCATGTCCAGGCGTATCGAGGAATACGAGCGCTCCCTTTTTACCCATGTCAAATTTGTATGCTCCTATCTTCTGGGTGATTTGCCCGTGCTCTTTTTCCGCTATGCGGCTTTTGCGTATTGTATCGAGTATGGTGGTTTTTCCATGGTCCACGTGCCCCATAATGGTAACTACAGGGGCGCGCGGGACGAATCCCTCGCTTCCGGCCGGCACTTCCGTTTTCTTCTTCTCCGGCACGGTTTCTGCCTTTTCGAATTCCGCCGCAACCTTGAAAATCTCGCAGACTTTCCTAAGGTTTTCCTTGCCTGGAGACTGGTTGATGTTTACCATAAACCCCAGCGAAAAGAAATACTTTATTATTTCCACTGCCGGTATTCTCGTTTTCTCTGAAAACTCTTTTATATTTTCCGTGCCTTCGATTACTATTTTTTTCCTGACCGGCGGCACCGGCTTAACTTCGGGTTTCACAGCGGGTTTCGCTTCGGGTTTTTCAACCGTTTTTTTCTCTTCTTTCACCGGTGCGGGAGGTACCGGTTTGACCGGCGGAGCGGGAGGCTTTTGCACTTGTGGTGCAGGGGGCGTCTTTTCAGCCGGCGGTTTTTCCACTGCCGGTTCCGGTTTTGCAGCGGGCGCCGGAGCGGCGGCCGGGACTGCGGCTTTTTTTGTCTGTTTCTTTACCGGCGGTTTTTCTTCCTTTTTTGTTTTTTTTGCCGGTGCGGTCTTTTTCTCTTTGCTTTCCGCGGTCTCTTTTGTCGTTCTTTTTTTTACCGGGGATTTGCCGTCCTTTTCTTTCTTTGCCGTCGCAGTTTTTTTCCCCGGTTTTTTTTCAGCGGCCGGCTTCCCGGTTTTCTTTTCTTTCTTTGCCGCTTTCTCTTTTTCCTTTTTTTCGTCAACCTTCTTTTTTTCCGCTTCCGCTTTCTTCTTCTCTTCTTCAGCTTTTTTTGCAGCCGCTCTTTTTTCTTTCTGTTCCTGAGCGGATAATTTTTCCTTTATTTTGCCTGCCACATAACTCTCAAACTTCGCCAATTCATCTTTCGAAAGGGCGCTGACAGTCTTTTTTCCCCTGATACCTATGGCATTCAGCAGTTCGAGAAACTGCTTCTTTTCCATTTTATACTTTTTTGCCAGGTCCTGTACTCTCATTACCCTGAACTCCTTTACTCCGAACACTTCTTGAATCGCTCAAATAGTGAGGAGTTTTTGTTTTCTATTGTGAGGGGTCTTGTTTCCGAGGCTCCGCTTCCTTCTCTGCAGGCTTTTCCTCACTCATCTTCTCTCTGTACTTTTTCGCTTTATTTACCAGTTCTTCGGCCTTTTCGTCTTCTATGGCCGGTATCTTTTTCAATTCTTCGGCATCCGCCTCGGCGAGCGCCTTTATTGAACTGTATCCGAATTTTGCAAGTTCCACGGCTGTTTTGTCGTCAATCCCTTCTATTACGGCAATGGCGGGCTTTCCAGCGTTGAGATATTCCGATTCTCGCAACACCCGTATGTTCCACCCTGTCAGTTTTGAGGCAAGCCTCACATTCTGTCCTCTTTTTCCTATGGCAAGAAACAACTGGCTGTCATCGGCTATAACTATCGCTTCCTTCTTTCGTTCATCCATTACGGCAGTTTTACCGGTTGCCGGACTCAGGGAATTAATGACGTACTTGCTTATGTCGCTGTCCCACAGGATAATCTCGACCTTTTCCCCGTTCAATTCCTTCATCATGTTTCTTATCCTGCGCGCCTTTTCACCCACGCAGGTTCCCACAGCGTCCACCTTGGGGTCTGTCGATGCCACTGCTATTTTCACCATGTCGCCCGGGAACCTTGCCACGGACTTGATTATTATTGTGCCGTCCCGTATCTCCGGGACCTCCTGTTCAAGCAGTTGTTTTGCAAAATTCGGATGCGTCCTGGAAACAATCACCTGGTACATTCCCTTGTTGGGCTTTCTTACTTCAAGCACGTATGCCTTTACCGGCTCGCCCACCCTGAAACGCTCGTTTTCCATCTTGTGGATAGCAGGCAGCAGCGCTTCGGTTTTTCCAACAGAGATTATAACGTTGTCATCCTCGAACCTTTCAACGCGGCCGCTGACAATAGAACCCTCGAGTTTCCTGAAATCGTTGTATATCGTGAATTTTTCCGCTTCGCGGAGTTTCTGTATAATTACGTGCTTTGCGGTCTGCGCTGCAATTCTTTCCCACGGGAAAGCGGGCGGAGGCAGTTGGTTGCCGTCCTTGTCCAGAAATTTAAGGTCGCCCGTGGACGGGTCGATTTTGACGGTCGTATCTTCACCGAGTCCCGCTTTCTTGCGGTAAACAGTCAACAAACCGCTCTCAAGGGCGCTGATAAGAAACCCTTTCTCTATCCCCTTTTCCCTTTCCCAGTAATCAAGAAGCACTATCAGTTCTTTCTTCATTAAGTATTAACCTCCGTATTTAAACATTGTATCTGATTTGATATATTGTGTCAACTGCGCTACACTTTATT
>CAYPTS010000082.1:0-6402 GCA_964413825.1 uncultured bacterium | reverse complement strand
GAAGCGGGAGAGGACGGCCAGGTTGCGGGCTGTGGCGCCGGTGTTATCGAGGAGTACCTTATATGCCCGTTCGCCCATCTTTCTGCATATCTCGGGGTTTTGCAGAAGACGAGATGTTTCATAATGAAGCCGGTCATAGTTGTGGACTTCAATTCCGCCTCTGCCGGCTTTTATCTTTGCCCATTCTTCCTTGAAGTGCCAGTTGTGTATCCCGAAGATGACCGGTTTTTTGAAGGCGGTGGGTTCTATGGGGTTTTGCCCTCCCCAGCGGTAGAGGCTTGCGCCAACGAAGGCAAATTCGCAGATGCTGTAAAAATTGTTCAATTCCCCGTATGTATCGCCCACTACGACCGAATAGGTTTTCCCTGACGGCATGTTGCTGCGCCGGATGTACCCGATGCCTTTTTTCTCCAATATGCCGTATATCTTTGTTTTGTCGAGGTATCTTGGTACTATAACCGGCAGCACGCCGCTGAATGCCTTCAGGATTTTTTCCGCAATCTCGGCAACCGGTTCTTCTTCTTCCGGATGCAGGGAGCCGAACACCACCACCCTGCATTTCTCATCTATTCCGAGGTTTTGCCTGACCTGCGAGGGGTTGACTGACCTGCTCATTTCGTCTGCGAGGTCGAACTTCATGCTTCCGACTATCTCTACCGCGTTTTTATCCGCTCCAAGGTATATAAGTTTTTCCGCTTCATCTTCTGTTCTCATGGTTACGGCTGAAAAAAGCGGCAGGAGTTTTTTTGCGAAAAACCGGATTCTTTTGTATTTCGGATAAGAGAACGGGGATATGCGCCCGTTCAGCAGGATAACCGGGATGTTGTTGTCGCGGGCTATTTTAAGCAGGTTAGGCCAGAGCTCTGTCTCTATGATTACAATTGCCTTCGGGTTTATCTTCCCGATTGCCCGCTTCATCACCGGATAGAAATCAATGGGAAAAAACAGGTGGTGTATGCCTGGGAATTTTTTTTGCGCTACCTGCCTGCCGGTTTTGGTCGCAAGCGTTACGACGATGTTTTCATTTTTCTGTTTTTGCAGTTGTTCTATCAGGGGAGTTACCGAAAGGAACTCGCCGATGGATACCGTGTGCATCCAGACATTTTTCCGCGCCTGCAGTCGTTCTTCGGTCTTCCCGTCATAGACCGCGAGCCGTTCTTTCCATCTTCCGGGGAATTCTCTGTCAGGTCTTACCTTGCGCCAGATGAATGGCAGGGAGATGACAACCGATATCGCCAGGAGAACATTATATGCAATCAAGTATATATAAAACATTAGATTTCAAGCGAAAATTCAGTCAAACCTGTATTGTCATTGCGAGCCGCTTGCCCCGTTCTGCGGGGTATTGAGGCGAAGCAATCTCATGAGATTGCCACGTCGCTTCGCCCCGTAGAACGGGGCAGGCTCCTCGCAATGACGTGGTTTACTAAACATTGACCATTTCAAAATTCCAGCTCCAGCGTGACAATTTGATACGGGGCAATGTTCAGTTTCAGCTTTCTGCCCCGTGCTCCCTGTATCGCTTTCTGCCTGTGTTCCGCCGCATCCGTGCTGTACGCCTTCTTAAGAGGTTTTGCAAACTCAATCTCCGCGGTCTGTTTTTTGCCTTCAATCTCAACCAGTCTTAAAATATAAGAATTCCTTCCCAGTGTCTTTTTGAAGGAGGTCGGCAGTACTTTTCCCCTTACCACGAGCGGACAGAAATCTTTTTCCGGCGCTTCCCCGTCCGCCGCTATGGGAGGCATGTTGTATTCCACAGCCGCTTTTGTTACGCCGAGGACGTCGTTTTTCCCAAAAAACAGCCGGTATGAGATGTTGTGGACGCCGCTGTCGGTTACCGCATCCGGTTCGTAGGCGTTTCTTAAAAGGGTCAGAGAAAGGTTATTGCCGTCTACGTGATAACCGTGCTTATCCCTGTTGAGAAGAGCGGTCCAGTACTTCCCGCTGTTGAATCCCGCCCATCGCAGGGCAGGATATTCCTTGGGAAGAACGTTTCTCTTTATTGCGCCGAATGGTACCTCGAAGAACGCATCCGGTTTTTTCATGCCGACGTTGAAATTTACCCGCACTATCGGTACCCCGTCCTTGTTGTTTCCCTGCTGTTTCCAGTCTATCCTGTTCTCAAAATCTATGTAAGGGAAATCTGCATACATGATAATCTTTTGGAGAATTTCGGAGTTCATGTATCTTCTCCTGATGGAGATTGTCGTGTGCAGATTATCTGTTTCAGTCTCGATGCTTTCCGCGTCAAGCAGGTTTTCGGTCCTGTAGATATTGCCTATGACCCATGCGCTCATGGAGTGCGGTTTTTCCCATGACACGCTTATAAGGTTGCCCGCTTTTTCCGCCCACCACGAGGAATGGTCTTCTCTTATGGAAAGACAGGAAGACAGTACGTCGCATTTATTCCTTTTGTCATACAGGGTTGCTATCAGGCCTGTTTCGCTATCTATCTTGATTTTATAGAAGGCGTTTTCATACTCTTCCCCGGTCTGTTTCAATCTGTTGCCGGATATCCGCGCGTCTTTTGTAAGAGAGAATGTTTTATAGCCGTATCCGGGAAGGGTTTCCGCTGTAAGAAAGGCACCCTTTTTTGCAGGCAGGCTGATTACGGCGGTTCTTTCCCACCCGAGAGGGTTGAAAACCGTGATTTTGTCTTCGGTGGATTTTTTTCCGGAGACAAGGTTTTTCATGCCCATCTTTATGAGTTTGTCCGCCTTGCTCTTTATCTCCACGGTGAGTTTTGCGGAATAGTCATAGGAAGAGTGTATTGCAGAGCCGTCAAAGATGTCGTGAAACTGGTTGAAGAGTGTTTTCTGCCAGAGTTCTTCCGTTTCGCTTTCGGGAGATTTTTTGCCTTTGAGTCCTGCCGCCGCGGACAGGGCTTCAAGAGTCAGAAGCTTGTTCTCGCAGTCCCTGTTGGCTTTCTTGATGTCTGAATGGGTGGTGTAGCAGCCCTCGAATATTGTGTTCAGCTCTCCTTCCACAACAGGCAGTTTGTTCCGGTGTTTCTCGACAGATTTGAAATATTTCCTGACAGTTGAGAACTCAAGAGACGGGAATACCGGTTTGCGCTCCATGAGCATTTTTCGTTTTATATCTTTTTCTGTCGGACCGCCTCCGTGGTCGCCTACCCCGTAGACAAAGAGGAAATCGGGTATACTATACCTGTCGGAGTATTCAATGAGTTTTGTCAGTATGTTTGCGGGCTTGATTGTGTTGTTATATATGCTGTTGAATGCCAGCAGTTCCCCGCCGTCCCTGCTTTTCCAGCGGAACAGCGGCAGGCCTTTCCCGCATCTCATGAAATAGTAGTATTTCATGCCGGCACTGCTCAATATCGAAGGCGTTGTGACAGGATGTCCGAACGTGTCGGGAGACCAGAAAACGTCCGTTGCGGCGCCGAGTTTTTCCCGTGTGTATTTGCCGGCGTAAAGGAAGTGCCTGACGAAACTCTCCCCGTCCGACATGTTCAGGTCCCCCTCAACCCATGTGGAGGCGGTGACTTCCCAGCGTTTTTCTTTCACCTTTTCCTGGACCTTTTTGAACAATTCCCTGTCGTGGTCTTCAACAATCTTGTATACGTGCGCCTGGCTTTGCGAGAAGGTGAGGTCCGGGTACTTTTCCAGGAGCTTGTTTACCGTCTCGAAGTCCCTTAAACAGGTGTGTATGGTGTCCTCGTAGTCCCACAGCCAGTTCATGTCAATGTGCGCATGTCCTATAAGATGAACCCTGAATTTCCTCGCCTCTTTCCGGAAAGCCTCAAGTTCCTTCTCGGCATTCTTGATATCCGCCAGTGTTTTTCTCCAGTCATTCCTGTCTATGTCCTCCGGGTCAATGGTTGCAAGAGCCCTGTCCGCATATTTGCGGAGATGCTTGTTTTTTGCGCCTTCGGACAACTTGCAGGCGAATTTTATCTGGTATAGGATGGAGTCCAGTTCAAACAAAATCTCTTCTATCTCGGAAATGTTCAGTTCCGCCCAGAAGGAACCCAGTCCGTCGCCTGCGGGGGTCTTAAAAACGATGAGGCGTTCTTCACCCTCTGCGGCGTGCTTCATGAGGGGGAAAGGCGTTGCGATTTTGTCTGCCCAGTATTTGTGTCCGTAAACCTTCTGTCCGTCAATAAAAACTTCCACGCCCGAAGGAAAGAAAAAGGTCAGGTCCACGTTGCTGTTCTGTGTGGGAACTCCTTCAATCTCACAGGGCAGGACAAATCTATTTCTGAAGTAAGCGATGCCGTCCTTCATCGACCAGTTAAGAGAGCCGTCCTTCTCTTCCCATCCGCTGTCATCCGTTCCCGGAAGTTCGCCGCGCTCAATCCCCTGCGCAAACTTCCATTTCGTAAGCAACAAGTGTCCGTTGATTCTTTTCTTAAGTTTTTCCGTAGCATCTTCCCATAATTTAAGTTTGTCCATAAGCTCTCCTGTAAAATATCCCCTATATTAAAAACTACCCGCCCCCAAAAGTCAAATTACCTGCCTTGTAAATCGTGCGCAATAACTGAAGAAAATATTGACGGAGAAGGGCTGTCCGTGCTATAATTTATGCAGGATTAAAGAGCCAAAAAGCGCCAATTACTGGGCTCTTATGCTGTGTGTGCCAAGGGAAAAAGTCTTATGTTTGAAGAGACACTCATCAGATAAGCAAGGTTCAATCTGGCCATATTAGGGAGAGAGGGTATTCTGGAAATATCAGAAACTTGCGTCCAACCGAGTCCACATACAGAAAAGCCTGGTCTTTTTCAACGATGCCGAGCCCGATGAGATGCCGGAGATGCTGCAAAAGGTAAAATGGGAAGACGTGAAGATGTTTTTTGAGCACGAAGTTAAGAAACTTGATGGGAGCTCATAATGGTGGTAATATAATGAAGGACAGATAAAGAGGGGAACCAATGAGAACTTTTACTGCTTATATGGAATGGGACCCGGAAACAGAACTCTACGTTGGTATTGTCCCGGGAGTAAGCGGCGCACACACCCAGGCGGCAACTCTGGATGAATTGCAGAAAAACTTAAAAGAAGTGCTTGAACTATGCCTTGAAGAACACAAGGATTCCATGGAAGACCTTCCGCATTTTGTCGGCCTTCAGCAGGTTGAGGTGCCAATATGAGCCGTCTTCCCATCGTGGATTTTAAAACGATGGAAAAGATGCTCCTTCACCTGGGTTTCAGATCGGTCCGTCAAAAAGGGAGCCACGTATTCTACCGCCATCCTGATGGAAGAACAACCACTGCTCCAAACCATCCTGGAAGAGATCTTGCCCGTCCCTTAATCAGGGAAATCCTGCGTGAGATAGATGTAACTCCAGAGAATTTTGCTGAGATGTTGAAAAATATCTGAGAACAAAGATACTTTGAACACGAAGTTAAGAAACTCGGCAGGCATTTTAAAACATTCCCCATAGTCGCCCCAAAAGTCAAATTTCCTTATATGTAAATTGCGCGGATTGACTCAGAGAATACATTGACGGAGAAGGGCTTTCCATGTTACAATTTATATGACAATAGAAAGCCGAAACTATCCCGATGCAGGATTAAAAAATGAAGAAAATACCTCAATTCCTTAAAAAATATTTCTGGGACGTTCAGTTTGAAAAAATTAACCTGCAGAAAAACAGGGAATACATTTTGAGACGTATCCTGGACTGCGGGGATGAGAAAGCGGTTGCCTGGATGTACGCCAATTTTGAGAAGTCGGAGATAAAAAATGCGTTGTCTAATTTTCGCGGATACTCTCAAAAAAGCGCTAATTACTGGGCTCTTATGCTGGGCGTGCCAAAGGAAAAAGTCTTATGTTTGAAGAGACACTCGTCAAAGGAGCAAAGGACGTTCTGGCCGCATTAGGCAGTTCTGGTCTGCTTAAAGACGCATATCTGGCAGGCGGCACTGGAACGGCACTCCAACTGGGCCACCGCATTTCCGTGGATTTTGATTTTTTCACGAGGGAAGATTTCGTGCCCAAGAGTTTTTCCGCTGACATTTCAAAAGTCGGTTCGTTTGATGAAGAACAGGCAGACAGGGGAACAGTTTTGGGCGCGCTGAACGGCATAAAATTCAGCCTGTTCCGCTACGAATATCCGCTGATTTACCAGCCTGCAAAGTACCTCTCCCTAAATGTGGCCGACATACGTGATATTGCCGCAATGAAAGTAGATGCCGTGGCAACCCGGGGAGTCAAGCGGGATTTTGTTGATTTATATTTTATATGCAAGGCCGGTTACGGTTTGCCTGAAATTCTTAAGTTCTACGACAAGAAATATGGAAAGCTTGCCTCCAATCGAGTCCATATACAGAAAAGCCTTGTCTTTTTCAACGATGCCGAGCCCGATGAGATGCCGAAGATGCTGCAAAAGGTAAAATGGGAAGACGTAAAAAGATTCTTTGAACACGAAGTTAAGAAACT
>CAYPTS010000081.1:0-6497 GCA_964413825.1 uncultured bacterium | reverse complement strand
GGTGGAAGGGGCATCGCATCCCCATGTCTTGTATGGGGTTTCCCCTTTCCTCAAATACTTAGTTTTGTCTGGCCCGCAATGTAGCGGCGGAAGAAGATTTCCTGTTACCAGTCATCCCTTTTTCTATTTCTTCGGGGGGAGATGCACGCTTCTTTTCTCCACGTCCTCCACGGCTTCCATTATCCCTTCAGCGTAAGTAGGGTGGCAGAACAGTATCTTTTCAACGTCCCCGATTTTCATCCTGTTTTTTACCGCGAGCGTGGAAAAAGAAACCAGTTCGGTTGCGCCCTTTCCCACGATGTGTATTCCGAGAATTTCTTTCGTGCCGGCGTCCGCAACGACCTTCACAAAGCCCTCGGTGTGTTTCTCGGCATACGCCTTGCCCAGCGCCGCATAAGGGAATTTGCCGACGCTTACGTTAGTGTTTTTTTCTTTCGCCTGCGCCTCGGTAAGCCCGCAGGTACCTATTTCAGGCTGTGAGAAGATTGTCTCCGGGATGTTCTCGTAGTCCATCTCTGCGGTATTCCTGCCCGCAATTGCGGCGGCGGCGGTCCCGCCTTCCTTTGTCGCAATGTAGGCGTAGGGATATTTCCCGTTGACGTCGCCTATCGCATAGATGTTGTCCATGTTCGTTTTCATCAGCCCGTCTGTTTTTATGCCGCCGTTTTCCGTCTCAAGTCCGAGGCCCTCGACCGCGGATACGTTGGGTGCGCGTCCCACAGCCACGAGTATTTTTTCTTCGGTTATTTCCTCAACGGATTCTATTTTCTTGTCGGTGAGAACGTTAATGCCCGCTTTTTTCATGGAGTTTTCCAGAATTTTGGTAACGTCCGTATCTTTGCCCGGCAGGAGCGTGGGTTCCATTTCGTACACTGCAACCTTCACTCCGAGGCGGTTCAGTATTCCGGCGAACTCGCATCCGATAACCCCGCCGCCCACAACGGCAATACTCTCCGGCAGTTTCTCCATTGTCCACAGGTCGTCGCTCGAAATCGTTCTGTCAGCCGTCCTGCAAATCTTTGGAGTGCAGGGGCTTCCTCCGGTCGCTATGACGATGTTTTTGCCCTCGATAACCTTATCTCCGGCCTGCACGGTGTTTTTACCGGTGACTTGTCCCTTTCCCTGTATGAAGTCGATGCCGTTCTGCTTGAGGAGGAAGTTTACGCCGGTTTTCAGCCGCAGTATAACGTCTGTTTTTATTTCATTAAGCATCTTGTTCCATTCAAAAGAGGTTTCTCTCGTTATTGAACCGTACCTTGATTTTCCAAGTTCTCCGGACATCGCAAAAAGCGCTTTGGTAGGGATACAACCCTTGTTCAGGCATATGCCGCCCAGTTCCTTTTCTTCTACAAGGCAAACTTTAAGCCCGTATTGTGCACACCTTACCGCGCAGGGATATCCCCCTGGTCCTCCGCCTATAACTATTACGTCATACATTTTAATCCTCCAAAAGTAGTTTCTTGAATCTCTTGAAACGGAATTCTTGCGAAGAAACCCACAGCATTCCGCGTTTCATTAATTCCAGTACTTCCTGCATGTCCGATATGGCTGTCTAAATTGTCAGGATATTTTACCACATGGGAACTCAAGCGGCAGAGGTTCAGGTTTCCTGCAGGTACTCTTTAACTCGATATGCTTCCCGCTTTTTGATGATTCGTCAAAGGAATGCATTACCTCAAGAATGTGGTATGCAAGTTCACCGTTTGCACGGTGTTCCGTTTTCCTCATGATGGCGTTTGCCATATCCGCAATGCCAAGTCCGCGGCTGTTTTCCGCATATCCGTGCGAGAGCGGGACTTCCTTCCACTCCTTCAGTGCGGGTTTGAAAATCTTTACAGGACCGCCGAAAGAATTGGGGTCAGGCACACCGATGGAACCCTCGGTTCCGTATATCTCTATCCTTGGGAGTGATGCCGCCCATATGTCAAAACTCGTTATTATCGTGACGAGAGAACCGTCTGCAAACTCCATTATCCCCGCAACATGGGTATTTACGTTTACCTTTATTCTTGTTCCGCATTTCGGCTGGCTCGTAATCAGTCTCTCGCCGAACGTCTTTTTCGTTATAGCCGCAACTTTCTTAACGGGTCCGAGAAGATTTACCAGCGCAGTAAGGTAGTAGGGACCCATGTCAAACATCGGTCCTGCACCAGGCTGGTAATAGAAATCCGGGTCGGGATGCCATGATTCATGTCCGCGGCAGGTCATGAATGCAGTGCCTGCTACCGGGTTTCCTATCCATCCGTCGTCGATGAGCTTCCTGCAGGTCTGTATTCCGCCGCCGAGAAAAGTATCCGGTGCGGAACCCACGCGCAGACTTCTTTTTTCCGCTTCTTTCAACAATCTCTGTCCGTCTTCTTTTTTAATGGCAAGTGGCTTTTCCGCGTAGACGTGCTTGCCCGCGCTGATTGCTTCAAGTCCGACTTCCGCGTGCGCCTTCGGGATGGTAAGGTTCACGATAATTTCTATGTCCTTGTCCGCAAGAATCTCCTCTACACTGCATGAACGGGGGATGTTGAATTCCTCGGCTCTCGTCCTGGCCTTTTCCGGTATCATGTCGGCACATGCAACAACGTCAAGCGTGACAAATTTTGGCATATTTTTTAGATATATCGGGCTGATATTCCCGCATCCTATAACGCCGACTTTCATTCTTTTCATTTTTCTCCTTTTCTGCTGTTACTGATTACAATACCTGCGGCGGCCGGGAGGTCGGGGGCGATATGGTCGGGTTTCACCGGCCATGAGGTCGTTTCGCCTGCATCCTTTGTCCTGCCGGAAAGTACAAGGATTGTTTTCGTCCCGGCGGATTTTCCTGCCTGTATGTCTATTTCCGTATCACCCACGAAAAAGGCGTTCTCAAGGTCGATGTCGCCGAGTTCTGTCTGCGCCTTGAAAAATGAGCCGGGTTTGGGCTTCCTGCATCCGCAGTTTTCCTCGGGGGTATGCAGGCAATAGTAGATTTTCTCTATTCCGACGCCGTGTTTTTTTAATGCTTCCAACATTTTTTCCGTAAGGCGGTCAAGAGATTGTTTCGTGAACACGCCTTTTCCGACGCCCGCCTGGTTGGAGATTATGACTATTCTGTATCCGCTGTCAAAAAGTTTTTTCAGCCCTTTAACCGCGCCGGGAATGAATTTGAATTCTTCCCATGTTTTTATCCAGTCGTTGGGAGTAAAGATTGAAATTACGCCGTCACGGTCCAGGAAAATTGTTTTTCGATGCATCATCTTGCCGGATATCGGAAAAAAGGAAGCGTTTCTTCAAGTCCGCATATCAGGTTCATGTTTTGAACTGCCTGGCCTGCCGCACCTTTTACCAGATTGTCCATGGCGGATATGACTACGAGGAGTTTTTCGTCTACGAGTTTAATGCCGATGTCGCAGAAGTTGGTATTGACTACATTTTTAACGCATGGCGAAACGCCGTATTCCATGACTCTGACAAACGGTTCTTTTGCGTAGTTTTTTTCATACAGCGCCTGCAGGTTTTCTTCCTTTTGTTTTTCCTTCAGACGGAAATAGCAGGTTGAAAGTATACCCTGGTTATACGGCACCAGATGCGGCACGAAAGTTACGTTGTGTTCGTTTCCGGCGAGCCTGCTTATTACCTCGTCCATTTCGGGCGCGTGCCTGTGTTCGCCTATCTTGTATGCTTTTATATTTTCGTTGCACTCGGCAAACAGAATGTCCGGCGACGGCGTCTTGCCGGCTCCGGTCACGCCGCTTTTCGAGTCCGCTATTATCTGCGGTTCAATGAGGCGGTTTTTTGCGAGCGGCATTGCTGCCAGTATGACCGATGTTGGATAGCATCCGGGGTTTGCGATAAATTCCGCGCCCCTGATTTGCTCTCTGTTTATTTCCGGCAGACCGTAAACAAATTTTTCTTTCAGTCCGGGGCAGGAGTGTTTCTGGTAATATTTCTCGTAGGTGTTCAGGTTTTCGAACCTGAAGTCCGCACTCAGGTCTATAATCTTTTTGCGTATCTTTGCCAGCGGCGGAACCATCTCCATTGAAAGAGAGTGGGGCAGGGCGAGAAAAACGACGTCACAGTCTTTCTTTATTCTGTCCCAGTCGGGGACGTTTTCGCATTTCAGGTTGAGCAGTTTTTTAAGCCGGGGGATTATCTCCGTGATTTCGGTATTGCCTCTCGCAGAGGAAACAAATCCGGCGGTTATTTCCGTGTCCGGATGCATAAAAAGCAATTCAACG
The DNA here is from genome assembly GCA_964413825.1 of uncultured bacterium. Lineage (GTDB taxonomy): Bacteria > Ratteibacteria > UBA8468 > B48-G9 > JAFGKM01 > JAFGKM01. The sequence goes on along the minus strand of CAYPTS010000081.1, from coordinate 2,286 downwards.
AGTTTCTGTCCCGCGTATCCAGATATTCCAAATATTCCCGCTCTTATCATTGGTTATCTCTATATCACCCTCACCTTGATCCTCTCCCCTCAAGGGAGAGGTAAAAGGCGGGAAGGATTATCTCTTGGTCCACTGGAATTTCTTTCTGGCACCCTTCTGTCCGTATTTCTTGCGTTCTTTCATGCGGGGGTCCCTCGTCAACAGGCTGTGTTCTCTCAACAGGGAAACGAGGGAAGGATTGAATTTGACCAGAGCTCTCGAGATGCCGAGTTTAACCGCGTCAACCTGCCCTGTGGGGCCTCCGCCGGTAACCTTTATGTCGGTGTCAAATTTTCCGGCGAGTTCGGATACGGCAAAGGGTTTCATGACCGCTTCTTCCTGATAAAAAATAGGGAAATATTCCTTGAGGTCCTTTCCGTTTACAAGTATCTTGCCCGAGCCCTTTTCGGTTAGCTTGACGACTGCTGTGCTCGTCTTTCTTCTTCCGATGCCTATCAGTTGTTCTGCCATTGTGTTCTCCTGTTTTTTTATTCTCAAACACGTCACTGCGAGTTGTTTTTGGGTGAAGCAATCTCGTGGGATTGCCGCGTCGCTTCGCTCCTCGCAATGACAAAATGTGAATATTAAATCAATATTCTATGAAATTTTGGCGAGGTTGTCAAATTGTTCTTCCAGCGCGGCGTAAAGACCGTTGTACAGGTTGTAAAATTTTTCGTATTCGGCGGTGTTTCCGGCATCCGGTACGGATAAACTTTTTTCGTTTTCTTTTATCATGCGTCTGCATGCGGAAACGACGTCTTTATAAATGCCTGTGCCTGCGCCTGCCAGTACTGCCGCTCCGTATGACGGACCTTCTTCCGAGGACAGGGTTACAGTTCTGCCGTTGAAGATATCGGCCATCATCCGGCGCCACAGGATGCTCTTCCCACCGCCTCCGGAAATCCGGAACCTTTCGCCGGCAGGAACTCCGATTTCCTTCATTATGCGTACGCTGTCTTTTAGCCCGAAGGCAACCCCTTCCATTACAGCGCGTACCAGATGTTTCTTTTTGTGCTTCAGGGAAAGGCCGAAAAACACGCCTCTTGCGTCAGGGTCAGGGTACGGGCATCTTTCCCCTGTAAGGTATGGAAGAAATATGAGTCCTTCGCTTCCCGGAATAACGTTTTCCGCAAGGGAGGTCATTACTTCATAGGCATTCTTTTCTCCGTGAAAACAGGTGTCTCTCAGCCACCTGAACGAGCCGCCCGCGGAAAGCATTACTCCCATAAGATGCCACCTGCCCGGCACCGCGTGGCAGAACGTATGCAGGCGTCCCTTCGGGTCCACGAACACCTTTTCGGAATGCGCGAATACCACCCCGCTTGTCCCCACTGAGACGGAAACGAGCCCTTCTTCCACTATGCCGCTTCCTACTCCGCCTGCCGCCTGGTCGCCGGCGCCCGCAACCACCGGCGTACCTTCCTTAAGTCCGGTTGCCTGTGCCGCTTCCTTTGTCACCCGTCCGGTTATCTCCGGCGATTCAAAACACTCCGGCAGGAGTTCTTTCGGCAGGTTGAGTTTCTCGAGGATTTCGTCCGACCAGCGCCTGTTGGGAACGTCAAAAAGCGACGTGCCCGAGGCGTCGGAAACGTCCGTCGCAAATTCTCCTGTGAGAATAAAGCGCATGTAGTCTTTGGGCAGAAGCACTTTTGCCGTCCGTTTGTACAGTTCGGATTCGTTGTTTCTTAGCCATATGATTTTTGGCGCCTGAAAACCCGTGAGTACCGGGTTGCATGTGATTTCGAACACGCGCTTCTTTCCGACCGCTTCGGTTATCTCACTGCATTCCTTATCGGTTCTCTGGTCGCACCACAGTATCGCCGGACGGATAACCCTGTTTTCTCTGTCAAGAAATACAGAGCCGTGCATCTGTCCGGTAAGTCCGATACCATTTATGTCAGCAGTGTTAACACCTGATTTCAGGACGGTGTTTTTTATGCACCGGACGGCCGCCGCATGCCAGTCTTCCGGGTTTTGTTCCGCCCAGCCCGGTTTAGGCGTAGAAAGGGGATACTCTTCGGTGCCCGAAGAAACGACCGTTCCGTTTTCATCGATGATTACGGACTTGACGCCGCTTGTTCCGACGTCAATCCCCATCAAATATTCCATTTGCATGTTTCCGAATAATGTGGGAGGCATCTCCTGATGCCGATGATTTCGAGGTCAGGAGACCTCTCCCACACTCGTGTGATTAATCGCACCTCTATTTTTCGGTTACCTGCGGCGGGTAGATGAAATTCAGATACC
>CAYPTS010000080.1:0-6554 GCA_964413825.1 uncultured bacterium | reverse complement strand
GAATCCACTGGTCGATGAAGCAACATCCGGCTTTGAGATGGAATTCGCGGTAAATCTTTACAGGGTCATTTTCATAACTTCCCGACGGGTTTCCGGAGAGTGTTTCAAGATGCGACCACTGCATGTTGTTTATAATCCAGGTGGGAATACCTTTTGTGCGGCGCATCGCTATGGTATCGAGAGCCAGCCTGGCGTTCTCCTGCCATTTATCGCTGAAGGAGTTGAAGCCTATGTTGATGTTTGTATTCTCCATGGGTTTCGTTTTCATGCGACGAAGCTACACCGTTGCAATAGTGGCATAAATGCCACCGCTACGATAAATTGTATTTTTTTATTGCTGTTTCGGGGTTGAGGTTGTTTTTAACCACGTCCATAAGCGCTGACTGGAACTTTGCGGGGTCGGGAACCTGTATGGCGTTTCTCCCGAAGACAACCCCTCCGGCGCCGTCCTTTATCTCTGCTTGTGCAAGTTTCAGCGCATCCAGTTGTGCCGGCAGTTTCTCCGCGCCGAGCGCAAATATGGGAACGGGACAGCCTGAAACAACCTCCCTGAAATTGCAGGTATAAAAGGTTTTTATCATGTCCGCCCCGAGTTCGGCGAGGATGCGGCAGCCCATTTTTACCTGCGCGTGCAGCTCCTTTTTATCAATCTTGTTGCTGAAGGCGGGAAAATATTCGCCGATAACAGGTATTCCGAGCCGGCGGCATTCAGCGGCAAGTCTGCGGAATATCTTCACGTTTTCCGCATCCGTTTTTTCACTGCCTGTTTTCAGTGTCAGGGAGACAAGGGCGATCTCAACACCGAGCGCAAGCGCCTCCTGCGGCGAAAAGGCCTCAACCGAAACCGAATCGTTATATCCCCAGTGGAAACAATAAACCGTATTCCAGTTAAGCCTGCCGACAATTGCCGGTGAGTTCCTGCGGGCGAAGTATTCGCCCGTGTGCTTTATCATCCCCGGGCTCAACAATACGCCGTCAACTTTCCTGTTTATCTTTGAGACGGTTTCCCGTATGTCAACCATTCCGGGAATGGGTCCGTCAAACTCGCCGTGGTCGCAGGCTATGATTACCGCATTGCCTTTTGAAAACAGTTTTTTTATCTTTATCTCTCTGCCGTCCATGTTTTCTCCCGGTAAATCCTCAGTAAACACCGTATTGTCATTGCGAGGAGCCTGCCCCGTTCTACGGGGCGAAGCGACGTGGCAATCTCATGAGATTGCTTCGCCCCAATACGGCTCGCAATGACGTGGTTGAGTGAGGACTTATCACTTCTCTGTTGTTACGGAACGAAAGTAAACTTGACAGAATTGTAACATTGATATAAAATTTGTCAAATGGGAATAAATGGAATAAAAAGAAAAGACAGGATAAAGGAATCGTTAAACAGGAAAGGGCAGGTTTCCGTATCGGAACTGGTCTCCATGTTCAAGGTTTCAGAGGTTACTGTCCGAAGGTATCTTGAGGAGTTGGAGAAAGAGAAGTTTCTTGTCAGGACGTACGGCGGCGCGGTAAGAATGGAGAGCAGTATTTCATCGGAGTTTTTCTTCGGGGAGAAGTCGAAGAAGAACATTACCGAGAAAAGGACTATCGCAAAGGAATCGGTCGCGATGATGAAGAACGGTGAAACTATTTTCTTTGATACGGGAACCACGACCCTTGAGATATGCAAACTGCTTGTAAAAAGCGGTAAAACACCCGTTGTGGTAACAACTTCTCTGCCCATTGTTTCGGAATTATCTCAGGCAGGCCATATAAAAGTGTTTGTTCTCGGGGGGGTTTTACGCCGCGAACTGATGGATTTTTCCGGGCATTTTCTGCGGGAAGAGATTGCCAACTTTACTTTTGACCAGGCATTCCTGGGAGTCGATGCAATATCCGCGGAAAAAGGGCTCACGACTACCGACACCGTTACAGCCGGGATGGAAGAAGCCGCCATGGACAAGGCCCGCATAATAAATATCGTTGCCGATTACTCCAAGATAGGCAGGGTTTCGCTGATACCCTACGGGAATATCAGGACGATGAAGAAGGCGAAAAGGATTATAACGGATTCACGTGCGGACAGGAAAGAACTGGAGAAACTGAAAAATCTGGGTTTTGAGATAAGGATTGCACGGTGAAACAACTGCGGAAAACAATAACAATGAACAAACCTAAAATAGGCGTTATGGGATTGACTTTGGAACTCTACAGGAGAAAACTGCCCGCATTGATGCACGGGTTTGAAAAGTTTTCCGGAGGAGTAAACGGGATTCTTTCAGAGGCGGTTGACACCGTTCACTTCCCGGCGGCTTGGAACAGGGAAACTGTCGGCAAGGGATTCAGGATTTTTGAAAAGGAAAAGGTTGACGGGATTATAATCATTTTCCTTTCTTATTCGCAGAGCATGGAGATTTTGCCGGCGGTCAGAAAACTGTCGATTCCCCTGCTTATATGGAACACGCAGAAACTTTTAAAAATAGACGGTAACTTCGGACAGCAGGACATGTTTGAAAACCACGGGATGCACGGGGTGCAGGACCTGGCAAGCGTCCTGTCGAGAGAGGGTATAAATTTTTCCCTGATAACGGGGCATTACAGGGATAAAAAATCTCTTTCTGCCGTGAGCGGCTGGTGCGAAGCCGCAATGGCCTCGGCAAAGATGGCGCAGGCTCGCATAGGCAGGATAGGAGGCATTTTTCCGCAGATGGGCGATTTTGCGATGGAACCGGACATACTCAAGTCTGTTTTGGGGCCGTCTGCAGTGGATGTCGGGAACTCGGAACTTCGGAAGTTTACCGGATGTGCATTTTCTGAAAAAGAAGTGTCCGGAAGGTATCTGCCTTCGGATGTTTCGTGGTCAAGAGAGATAGACGTCAAGGTAAAATCGGATGCACTCAAGGCCGTTCAGTTTCTTGAAAACATGGTGAAGGAGAAAGAACTTTCGGCGCTGGCTGTAAACTTTGAAGGAATAGGAAAAGAGATGCCGATGCCTTTTCTCGGGATTTCATGCTTGATGCAGGAAGGCCTGGGGTATGGGGGTGAAGGCGACATATATTCATCTTCTGCCGTCCTTCTGGGGCATCTGCTGTCCGGAAACAAGGCGACTTTTGCGGAGATGTTCACAACAGACTATAAAAATTCACGTATTTTCATGTCGCATATGGGCGAGTCCAACATCGGGCTTAAAAGAAAGGATGAACCGGCAAGGCTTGTTCTGAACAAAATGGAACTCGGAAACAAAATCCCGTCCGTTGTTCCTGTCTTCAGCCTTGAACCGGGGCAGTACACCCTTTTTAATTTGACCGGTACGATTGATAAAGGATTAAAACTCATTTTCAGTTTTGCAGAGGTGGAGGATAGAAAATCTTTAAAATCAATGAATACCCCGCATTTTTTTATAAAAACAGGACGGAAGGTTGAGGAGTTTCTTACGGAGTACAGCAAAGAAGGCGGAACGCATCACATGGCGATGGTGCCGGGGGATATTCGCAGTAAACTGCGGTTTTTCTGCGGGATAAAAAAGATACCGTTAGCGGAGATATGATGGTACTGGTTTTTGACAGCGGGACAACGAATACCAAGGCGTTTCTGTTTGACGGAAAGGGACAAATGCTTGCTTCCGCATCCCATCCGACAAGGATAATTCACAGGTCTGCCGGTATGGTGGAACAGGAAGTGGAGTACTGGTGGGATGCCGTAGTTCAATCTGCGGAAAAACTGCGCGGCAGTGTTGACTGGCGCAGGAAAGATATAGAGGCGATAGGAATCAGCAGTCAGGGCGGCACCTTCGTTCCGCTCGACGGGAAGATGAAACCTTTGCGTCCGGGTATAACCTGGCTGGACAACCGGGCGTCCTCAATATCGGAAAAATCGAACCGTACATACGGGAAGGATTATTTTTTTGACAGGACAGGCCATTATTTAAGCGGCTGGTCCCCGCCTTCGGTCTGCCTTTGGTTAAAGGAAACGGAGCCGCCTGTTTCCTCAAATATGCGGCATTTGTCTTTTGTTGCGGATTATCTCAATTTTAAACTGACCGGCAGGTTTTTTCTCGATGCCACTTCCGCGGGCATGACCTGTTTTTATAATATCGTGAAAGGGTGCTGGGACGAAGAGATTCTCAGGATGGCGGGATTGAGCGAAGATATGATGCCTGTACTTCTGCCTGCGGATTCTGCCGGAGGAAGTGTTACGGAAGAGGCCGCAAAAATCCTTGACGTTCCGGCAGGAATCCCCGTAGTTGCGGGCGGGCACGACCAGTACTGCGCTTCGCTTGGAGTCGGGGCGGTAAATAAGGGGGACTGTCTTCTTTCCTGCGGGACTGCATGGGCTCTCGTTGTTATGACCGATAAACCTGTTTTCATACCGGAAAGCGGATGGTACCCGGGCAGGCATCTTCGGGAGAATTCTTACGGACTGATGGCATCAATCGGCAACGGCGGTGTTGTCCTTGACTGGGTGAGGAAGAATATAAAAATCAGGGGAGTGTCGGAAGAGTGTAACACCGGCATTGAAGTTATCCCTGATTTAATGGAGGAAAAGGGTGTAATTGCAAATATCAGTCTGGCAACTACAGGCGGGGATATATATTATGCCGCGATGAAGTCGCTGGCCATGACGGTAAAAGACCGGATTGGAAGGCTGAATGACAGAATAGAGGTGAAAAGACTTTTGATGGCCGGCGGCGGGACAAGGGAAAAGGGACTGCCGGAGATGATAGAAAAGGAAACGGGCGTACAGGTGATACTGCCCGATATAACTGAAGCGGCGGGACGCGGTGCCGCTCTGCTGGCCATCCAGAAGCAATAGATACCTCGTTCGCCTCCACTTAAGGAGAGGGAAGTATGCGAGGTTCGGTTATTAACAAAGAAAGACAAAATCATCAACCCCTCACAACACAATACAGGGGTTCGGGACTCGGGATTGGAGGTTCCCCGTAAAGAAAATCTACGGGGCAAGCGGGAACAAAGGCAGGAGAAAGCATTTCCGAACCCCTAAACCCGAATCGCTAATCCCGGTTTTTACAGTGGTTTGGGGTAAAGGAGAAACGAAAATGGGATATTGGGCGGATGTGGATTTGAAAAAGGTTCCGGAGATAAAGGTTATGCCGCCGGGGCCGCAGTCAAGGAATTACCATAACAAGGCTGAGACCTACATGAAGGGATACTCAAGCCAGGTGAAGTTGTTCCCCGTGGTGTTTGAAAAAGGGCACGGGTGTACACTTACCGACGTGGATGGGAATACCTACATAGATTTTTCTTCGGGTATATACGTGACCAGTCTCGGCCACTGCCATCCGAAGGTAAGCGAGGCGGTTGCCAAGTATGCGAAGACGCTTATGAACTGCCACGATTTTACCACGCCGGTCAAGGCAAAACTTCTGGAGAAACTTGCCGGCATAACGCCGGGAGACCTCAACGGCATCCAGTTGTACGACAGCGGTACTACTGCGGTGGAGGCAGGACTGCGGGCGATGCGCGCGGCGACCGGCAGGTTCGAGTTCATATCGTTCCACAGGGATTTCCACGGCAAAACCATGGGAGCGGTTAGTCTGGCGAGAGTGGATAAAACCCAGGGGATGCGGGCGCCGGGATTTTTCCTTGTGCCGAGGGGATACTGTTACAGGTGCGCATTCAAGATGAAATATCCCGAATGCAACCACTACTGCGTCGACTACATTGAAACGGTACTGAAGGAAGAAACTTCAGGACAGGCGGCAGGCATAGTCCTTGAACCCATACAGGGCTGGGCGGGTTCCGTTGTTCCGCCGGACGGTTGGATACAGAAGATAAGGAATCTGTGCGATAAGTATAACATACTTCTGATGGCCGACGAGGTTTTGACCTGCATGGGGCGTACCGGAAAAATGTTTGCGATGGAAAATTGGAATACCGTGCCGGATGTCATGACTCTGGGGAAATCCTTCGGCAACGGGTTCCCCGTAACCGCGATGGTGCTTTCTGAAAAATACAAGGATACGCTGGAGAAGATTTCCGCTTCCACAAGTTACGGCGGCAACCCCATGGCATGCGCCGCGGCGATGGCTTCCATAGAGGTTATAGAAGAAGAGAACCTTCTTGAACATTCGCGGGAACTGGGCGGTTATATCCTGTCCCTTCTCGAAAAGGTGAAGGAGCGGCATCCCATAGTGGGAGACGTCAGGGGCAAAGGATGCCTCCTTGGAGTAGAACTTGTGAAAGACCGTACGACAAAGGAACCGTTTGAAGAAGCGGGAAAACTTGTGTATCAGAAGTCGTTTCAAAAGGGGCTTGCATGGGTGCCTGCAGGGCATAACCTGCGACTGTCGCCTCCGATTATCATGAGCAAGGAAATGGCGGCAAAGGCTATAGGCATCATAGATGAAGCCATAAGCGAAACTGAAAAAGAACTGGGCTGCTAATTGACGCTTGTCATTGCGAGGAATGGGATTCCCACGCTCGTCATTGCGAGGAATGAGATCCCTTCGCCCGTCATTGCGAGGAATGTTTTTTATGACGAAGCAATCTCAATGACAGTCTCGGGACAGGCTCCGCAATCTCACATTAAGGTTGAGATTGCCGCGCAAAAAGCGC
>CAYPTS010000079.1:0-6757 GCA_964413825.1 uncultured bacterium | reverse complement strand
TTGTGAGCTCCTGAAAAACTTCCCATAACGTCATTGCGAGGCGCCGTGCCCCGTTCTACGGGGGTTTTTGCCGTGGAAATCTCCGAGATTGCTTCACTTCGTTTGCAATGACAAGTGGCGGGGCTGATATTTTTAAGCGCGAATTTTATTGTTTTTTCAGGCGGGAGAGGGTGTGCTGGACAGGGGAGGGCTTTTGTTTTCCCTTCCAATCGGCGATGTCTATCTCCTCCATGGATATGAAAAGTTCGCGGCAGGCATTCTCGTAGGAAAGTCCGGAAAGTTCGGCTATCAGCCGGGTTGCGCGGTCAATAAGTTTCTTGTTGCTTGTCTCCACCCATGACATCCAGTTGTTCTTAACCCTGCCCATCCTTACCATTGTCAGGGTGGAAATGGTGTTCATGACAAGTTTTACGGCAAGGTGTTCCCAGAGGTTTATGGATGATTTTTCTATGCGGCAGGGTATGTTATAAACCCCTGCCATGCCGGGGTTTTCTCCGATGAAAAGGGTTCTGCTTTCGGAAAAATCCTTTTTATGGCAGTTGAACGCTTCAAGAAATTCTCCCGTTTTGCCTGCAATATCGGATACTGACAGTACTGCGATTGCGGAAGAGGATTTTGCGGCGAACCTTCTTTTATCCCGTTCACTGCCTATTCTGAACTTGAGTATTTCCCGGGAATTGATTGCAGGGGGATTGCTCACTATTTTTTCGGAAGCGCCAAGTTGTGTGTAGTCACGGGGCGTCCATTCAAGGCAACGGGGGTTTCTGGCGAGAACATTCTGCCATGTTTCCTCCGTCGGGTATAGCGGGTTCTTTACAAATGCAAGGGATTGCGGCGATACGTCATCATCGCACTTGACAAAGGGCGGAAGCATAAAGGTCGGGGCGCGTTCGGTGGTATCGGTGAAAATATCCAGCAGGTTTTTGTCTGCAAAGTAGGTGACGAACCCTGCACCTGAATAAATCTTTTCTTCGTACTCAATGAAATCCGCAATTATATCGAGAGAATTCTCTCCTGTTATGTCGTCAAGCAGTCTTGAAAATATGTCAGCGGGATTTTCATCTTTTCCGCCCTTGTAGTTTTGTATTGTTTTTGCAAGTGCATGCCCCAGTACCAGCAGTTCCGAGGTTACCGCCTGCATCCTTGTTGAGCCGGCAACCGCCATTGGCCCGGTGCAAATATCAATAACTGTGATGCGCGGGTCGTTTATTGCCTCTCTTGAGCGCTCTATTTTCCCTGAAAGCAGTTGTGCAGGGTTGTTGAAGACAAGAAACACTTTCGCTCCGTCATCTGCCGCCTGCATAGCCGAACCCAGCACCGAAGATGTTTCTCCTCCTTCGGTAACGGCGACAAAGGTATCTGCGAGATTTATCCCGAGGTCTTTCGCCTGCCTGCGTCCGAAACTCGCATAGTCCTCGAACGACTCTACCGAACGGATTAACGCGTAGTCGCCTCCGGTCATGATGCTGAAGACCCTGTTTGCCATTTCCGGCAGAAAACGGCTTGCTTTTCTCCACGATGCTTCAAGGAGTATGCTCAGCCGTCCGGTGGCGCCGCATCCTGAAAAGACGATTTTACCCCCGCTTTCCAGGGATTTTCGCATTGAGTTAACAAGCGCATCGAATTCTTCGGAAGTGAATACCTTTGCAATTTTTGGCGGAATGTCCCTGTCAACGCTCAAAAGGTTCTTTATGCCTGCGGCGGTATCCCTTTTGCAGATTTCATCCAGTCCGGATGTTTTAGGGTGCGGCTGTTCCGTGGGCAGGAATCCGAGGTGAAACTGTGTTTCGTCTCTTATAAAACGTTCCGCTTTTTCCAGTGCAATTTTTTCCATGGCGTTTTCACGGTATTTGCCTATAAGAATAACCTTTTTAATTACGTCGGTCAATCATTTGGAGTTTTTTAACGGAGGTTGTATAATTTTTCAGGGGGACAGCCATGAAAATGATAGAAGGCGTAAGAATAAAGAAACTCAACGTGATACCCGATGAACGCGGGCGTTTGATGGAGATACTTAGAAACGACGACGGGATTTTTGAAAAATTCGGGCAGGCATATCTCACCACGGTTTATCCCGGGGTTGTGAAGGCATGGCACGCCCACAGGTCGCAGGACGACAATATTACCGTAATAAAAGGCATGGGGAAGATTGTGTTGTGCGACTTGCGGGAAAAAAGCAAAACCTGCGGGGTTGTGAACGAGTTTTTTGCGGGTGACCACAACCCGGTTCTCATCCATGTGCCGAAATTTGTTTATCACGGTTTCAAGTGCATTGGTGATGAGGAGATGTTTGTGATAAACATCCCGACAAATACTTACAACTACAAAAAACCGGATGAAATGCGGCTTCCTTTCGATACGGATAAGATTTCTTACGACTGGGAAAGGAGAAACTACTGATGAAAGGCGTGGTACTTGCAGGAGGCCTGGGCACAAGGCTTTATCCCCTGACCAAGGTTACCAACAAGCATCTTCTTCCAATTTTTCAAAAGCCGATGGTTTATTATCCCATACAGACTCTCGTGGATGCGGGAATAAAGGATATTCTTATTGTTACCGGCGGGAATTCTGCAGGCGACTTCCTCAAACTTCTCGGCAACGGCAAAGAGTTCGGGCTGAAACACATCAACTATACCTACCAGGAGGGGGAAGGCGGCATCGCAGAAGCGCTTTCCCTTGCAAAATATTTTGTAAAGGGAGGCAAGTTTGTCGTTATCCTGGGCGATAATATTATTGAGGACAGCATAAAGAGCGAGGTGGAGACATTCTCAAAACAGGAGGAGGGGGCGAGGATACTTTTGAAGGAAGTTGAACGTCCGGAAAGGTTCGGAGTGGCCGAGATAAAAGACGGAAAAATAATGAAAATAATCGAAAAGCCGGGTGTGCCGCCGTCCAACCTTGCCGTTACCGGCATATACATGTACGACAATTATGTTTTTGACATAATAAAAACGCTTAAGCCCTCACAGCGCGGGGAACTTGAAATAACCGACGTAAACAACAGATACATAGAGAAGGGGACGCTTACATACGGAATGCTTAAGGGCTGGTGGACCGACGCCGGCACGTTTGAATCCCTTATACGCGCCAACAACCTTGTTTACGAGAAGGAAAAAAATCAAAATCCCTCACAGTAAAGTTACACTTTGTTCGCCTCCCCCTTGAGGGGGGAGGCAGGCACTCAGCCGAAGGCTGGGTGCGATGGGGGTGAAGGAGAACGCATTAATGAAGATAGTCGTTACCGGCGGAGCCGGTTTTATCGGCTCCCATTTTATAAAACACGTTTTGAAGGAACATCCCGGCTATAAAATTCTCAATATCGACAAACTCACCTATGCCGGCAATCCTGAAAACCTTACAGAGGTAAAAAATCATCCGGACTATACCTTTGTTAAAGAAGATATATGCAATAAAAAAGTACTGGAAGAAATTTTGCAGGGATACGATGTTATTGTCAATTTTGCGGCCGAGTCCCACGTGGACCGCTCCATAGATGAACCAGAGGTGTTTTTGAAAACCGACGTTACCGGCACTTTCAATCTGTTGGAAATATGCCGGAGCGCCGGAATTAAGAAATATGTACAGGTATCAACGGACGAGGTATACGGAAGCGCTGACAACGGCGAAACTTTTTCGGAGGATGCCGCGCTGAACCCTTCGAGTCCGTATTCTGCGAGCAAGGCGGCGGCAGACCTCCTTGTTCTTTCGTATCATAAAACGTATAAACTGCCGGTAAACATAGTCAGGAGTTCGAATAACTACGGGCCTAACCAGTATCCGGAGAAGTTCATTCCGCTGTTCGTGACAAACGCCATAGAGGATAAACAACTTCCTTTATACGGCGACGGGCGGAACGTGCGGGACTGGCTTTTTGTGGTTGACAACTGCCGGGGCATAGATACGGTTTTGCATAAAGGCAGGGCAGGGGAGATTTACAATATTGCCGGCGAAAACGAGAAGGAAAACATCTTCATCGCCGGAAAGATTCTTGAATATCTCGGTAAACCGAAGGAACTGATACAATTTGTGAAGGACAGGCCGGGACATGACAAGAGATACAGCATTTCCTGCGAGAAAATCAAGCAATTCGGATGGAAACAGGAGACTTCTTTTGAAGACGGCCTGCGCATGACGGTGGAATGGTACAACGCTAACAGGGCATGGTGGGAGGAAATAAAAAGCGGAGAGTTTCTCGAATACTACAAAAAACACTACAGATAGCATGCAATATTAACAACTCCATTTTTCCTCCCCCTTGAGGGGGGAGGATGAAGGTGGGGGTGAATGAGGGCTTGTGGATGAAAATTCTCATAACAGGCGGCAAAGGCATGGCGGCGGGATACCTCGCGGAGCTTTTCAAAGCAGATAACGAGGTTTACGCTCCGGGCAGGCAGGAGTTGGACATAACCGACAGGGATGGTGTCATAAAAACAATCAGGGAACATGCGCCCGATACGGTAATTCACTGTGCGGCGTTTACCAACGTGGACGGATGCGAGACGGACAAAGAAAGGGCATACCGCGTTAATGCATTCGGTACCCAGCATGTCTGCGAAGCATGCCTTGAAGCAAAAAGTATGATAGTTCACATAAGTACAGACTTTGTCTTTGACGGGAAGAAAAAGACCGCCTATCTTGAAACCGACCTTCCCAATCCGTTAAGCGTTTACGCACAGACGAAACTTCTCGGTGAATATTACGTTTCGCATATGCCTGGCAGGTTTTTGATAATAAGGCCTTCAAGAATTTTCGGGAACGGCGGAAAGAATTTTGCATCTCGTATACCTGAACTTATGAAACAGAAGGGAAAGAGAATTATTCTTACCGAAGACATAGTAAACTCACCAACGTATGCGCCGGACCTGGCAAAGGCAATAAGGTTTCTCATGGAGAAGCGTTTTTACGGGATAGTCAACGTGTGCGGCAGGGGAGAGTGTTCATGGTATGAGTACGGCATGGAAATCAAGAAAATCATGAAAGCCGATGACGCCCAACTTATTCCCGTGAAGTTTTCCGACTTCAGTGACAAGAAAGCGGAAAGGCCTCCCCGCTCCGTATTAAACACCAGTCTGCTTGAATCTCTCGGCTTCATCATGCCCGACTGGCAGTTTTCCCTGCGTTACTGGCTCTGTCGGGCTCATGAATGAAGCCGTTTTATTCCTCCTTTTTTGAAGATATGCAGGTCCTTCCTTCTTGAGTCCGACGGGGGAAAGCTAAAGATTGAGAAGTTTAACCGCGTTCTCACGCGCTATCTTGTTGAAGACCGGTTCTGTTATCCGTCCGCTGTCTTTCAGTTGTATCAGATACTCTACAAGCGGAACAGGGGTATCCGGAGCGCAGATGTCCGTACCGAAGAACAGCCGGTCCTGGAACTCGTTTAGAAACCGCACGCCGTATTCCGGGTCGCGGGATATCGCGTTGAAACCGCTGTCTGCCGACAGGTCGCCCAGAAGATTCTGGTACCTCCGGAAGAGCTTGGGCACAACCCCTTCCTGTTTAACCGGATACTTCGGGTAGCCGTAGCGGTCTGCCGGGGTTTCAAGAACAGACATCTCCGCCCAGAATGCCTGCGAGTGGCCCATGAACTTCAGGTTGGGAAATGTGGCGAGGGACCTTTCCAGCTGGGGCAGTCCCGGCTCGTCAAAAATCCCGTATATATAATTTCCCACGTGCGGGGCTATATGAAACGTCAGGGGCAGACCGGTCTTTTCAGCATGCCTGAAGAGGTTCTGCACCATGGGGTGTTGAAAGGGCATGTTTGCACTGACTTCTCCTATCCCCCTGCATCCCTGCTCTTTATAGTACGAAAGCAGTTCGCCCAGCGGCGCATCGGCGGAGTTGCTCATCTGGCGCGGGTCTATGTTGCAGAAAGGAATGAACCTGCCTGGGTATTCCCTGCAAATCTCAAGAACTTCTTCTTCCGACTGTTTCTGCTTCGCATACTCCGGAGAACCGCCCGTCAGAATGACTGCCTTTTCTATTCCCAAAGCATCGTATCTTTTCAGTATTTGCTCAGGCGTTGAATATGTTGCCTGCCCTCTTCTGAAAAAAGTCTGGTATTTCCTTACATGGACGTGTATGTCTATGAACATCTTTTACCCCCTTTCGTAGATGGCTTCCTGTTTCGGAATCGCGTTTACTGTGCAAGAAGAGCCGCGGCGCGGACTGTCCCCATTATCCCTATCAGGATTACCACGAAAACAACAGCTCTTCTGAATCTCGTTTCGTTCATCCTGTTTTTTATGCTAATGCCTGTTATGACACCTGCAAGGGCAGGAAAAAATGCAAGCATGGAAATCTTCAGGTTTGCAGGGGTGAGCAGTCCATTTATGAAAAAAAGGGTAACTCCCCATACGGCGTTAAAGATGAAACATCCTATCAGAGTTGCTCTGAAAACATCTTTTGGCAGACCGAAGGAGAGCATAAGAAATACAAGCGGAGGACCTCCCATTCCTGCCGAGCCGGAAAGAAGGCCGCTTATAACACCCCCTGTCACCAAAGCCAATTTTGTCTCTCTTATTTTTGGCTTGTATCCGATAAGAAACAGAGTTCCCATGGCGAAAGTGACCGCGGCGATACAGAGTCTTATCACGTTCTGGTCAAGGTACTTCAATGCAAGAACCCCTGCAGGAAGTCCCATTGAAGAACCTGCTATTATGACCAGTACCTTTTTCCATTGCGTTTTGCCTCTGCTTTCGTGAAGTATTACGAAATTAAGGATAAGGCTGACAAGCGAAAAGGCAGGAATGATGAACTT
>CAYPTS010000078.1:0-6895 GCA_964413825.1 uncultured bacterium | reverse complement strand
TTGCTTCACTTCGTTCGCAATGACAAGTCGGGCGTGAAAGCACTTTTTCAGAGATCTCTTTAAGAGTCAGGAGGCAAAAATGCTGGAGAAAATCATAAGATTTATTACGGTTGATATCTGGCGCATTCAGATTGCAAGTTTTTCACGGAAGAAGTCAATTCTTATCCGGCAGTTGAGAATCGTCATTCTTGCACTGCGCGGGTTCGACGAGGACAAGTGTTTTCTCCGTGCATCGTCGTTAACATTCTATTTCCTGTTTTCCATAGTTCCTGTTCTCGCGATGGTTTTCGGAATAGCCAAGGGATTTGGTATCGAAACAGTTCTTGAAGAACAGATAATGGAGAAATTCCATGGACAGCAGGAAATCATGACTAAGATTATCCAGTTTTCGCATACGCTCCTCCAGCAGACAAGAGGGGGTGTCATAGCCGGATTCGGCGTGATACTGCTTATCTGGACTGTCATACGCGTCTTGAGCAATATTGAGAATTCGTTCAACGAGATATGGGGGATACGGAAATCCCGCAGTCTCGGAAGGAAGTTCAGCGATTACCTTGCGATAGTTTTTATCTGTCCCATCCTTCTGGTCATTCCTGGCAGTATAACTGTCATGGTAACAGGCCATCTTGGGGTTATAATGCAGAAGGTGCCTGTCTTGAGCACCCTGGGGCCGTTTGTGATTGCCCTGTTCAGACTTGCTCCGTACATTGTTATATGGCTGCTATTCAGTTTCATCTACCGTTTTATGCCAAATACGAAGGTAACCCTCAAATCTGCCGTTCTTGGAGGAGTAGTCGCGGGGACTATCTATCAGGTTGTGCAGTGGGTTTACATTGCTTTCCAGGTCGGGGCGGCGAGGTACGGCGCCATTTACGGCAGTTTTGCGGCGGTACCGCTTCTTCTGGCATGGATACAAATGAGTTGGTTGATAGTTCTCTTCGGCGCGGAGATTGCATTTGCCCATCAGAACGTGGAAACGTACGAGTTTGAGCGCGACTGCCTGCAGATAAGCCATTCATTCAAGAAACTTGTCAGCTTGAGAATAGCGCATCTACTGGTAAAGAATTTCTCCGCGGGAGACGGTCCGCTGACATCCCGGGATGTCTCGATAAATCTGGAAGTTCCAATCCGCCTGGTCAATGACATACTGTACGAACTGCTCGAGTCCGGGGTAATCTCCGAGGTCAAACGGGGGGATAAAAGCGATATATTTTATCAGCCGGCGCGCGACCCGGAAATGCTTACGGTAAAATACGTAGTCGATGCGCTGGAAGGGAGCGGCAGTAGTAACATACCGGTTGTTAAGTCGGAGGAATTGAACAGGATTGAAGAATCCCTTAGAACGTTCAGCGAGATAACGGAGAAATCTCCTGCGAACCTGCTTTTGAAAAACATATGAGAGAATGCCCTAAAAGGGATACTCAACCGTGTTTGCGTTGAAGGATAAAGATAGAGAAGGTGTATATACAGCCCTTCCCCGTATTTCTTGATAGTTATGCCGAACTCTTCCATGATAAATTTTGCTTCTTCCTGCACGTACCTGCGCAAATCCGGGTATAATATGACAATGAAAAAAGTATTCGACGTAGAAGGCATGCACTGCGCCGCGTGCGCGAAAAACATCGAGAAATCCGTAAAGAAGATTCCCGGCGTTAAATCCGTTTACGCCAACTTCCCCGCGAAAAAACTCTACGTCACGGCAGGCGCTGCGGTTGACGACGGCGAAATTCTGAAGGCGGTTTCATCTGCCGGAGATTATACCGCAAGGATTCCGGGAACGTCCGGCAAGGGGGATGCGGAAATACGTGAAATGCGGGTTGCCCTGAAGAGGGCGGCCGGTTCATGGATTTTCGCCCTGCCTGCCGCGGTCATGATGGTGCTTCATATGGGTATGCACGTACAGCCCTTCGCAGGACGCATCCTGGATATTTTGTTTATTCTCACCGCGGTTCCGGTTCTGTTTGTCTTCGGGTTTCCCTCTTACCGCTCGGCGCTCAAGTCGGCGCGTTCCTTTTCATTTAACATGGATTTTCTGATATTTCTGGGCACGATAGTCGCTTTTGCCACCGCCCCCCTGAAATTTTTCCTGCCCGTGGCAAACTACGCCGCCATAGCGTCCATGATTATGGCGTTCCATCTTACCGGCAGGTACGTCGAGGCCCGGGCGAGGGGAAGGGCGGGCATGGCGATTAAAAAACTTCTTATGCTGGAGGCGAAACAGGCTGTAATTCTTGCGGGAGGAGTTGAGAAAACGGTTGCGGCCGAAGACCTGAGAGTCGGCGACGTGATGGTTGTCAGGCCGGGCGAAAAGATTCCCACCGACGGCGTCGTCACCAAAGGCGAAAGTTCCGTGGACGAATCTATGGTGAGCGGAGAGAGCATGCCCGTTGAAAAAAAACATGGCGACAGCGTTACCGGCGCTACGGTCAACCAGGACGGCATTTTATACGTTAAGGCGCAAAAGGTGGGCAAAGAGACGTTTTTAAGCAACATAATCAAACTTGTGGAAGAGGCGCAGGGAAGCAGGGTTCCCATACAGCAGTTTGCAGACAGGGTAACGTCGGTTTTCGTGCCGGCCGTGCTTGTTATTGCCGTAATGACGTTTTTACTGTGGATGCTTTTCCCGGGGTTTATGCTCGGCATTAAAACGGCGTTTTTTTTCTTTCCAGGGGGGAGTGACCCTGCAGGCGGCAGGATTACCCTTGCGCTTTTTGCATCGATAGCGGTGCTTGTGATAGCCTGTCCCTGCGCCCTCGGGCTGGCTACCCCCACCGTGCTGATGGTTGCCTCCGGCATGGGAGCGGAAAAGGGGATTTTTATAAGGCGGGGCGAGGCGGTGCAGACGATGAAGGATGTTTCAATCATCGTTTTTGACAAGACGGGAACGCTGACCGGGGGCAAGCCGGAAGTGACCGACGTGATACCCGTAAACCGGGAAACCGGCCGCAGTGAACTGCTGAAGACGGCGGTATCGCTTGAGTCGGCTTCTGAGCACCCGCTGGCAAGGGCTGTCGTTGCCGCGGGAGAAAAGGAAGGAATTGCGCCCTGCGAAATCACCGGGTTCAGGGCATTGCGAGGAAGGGGTGTGGAGGCTTTCATAAAAGGCGAAAGGTTTATCCTCGGAAGCAGAAAACTGGCGGCGGATGAAAAAATAGACGTGTCGGCGGCGGAAAAAGAGATGGCCGCACTGGAAGGGCAGGGCAAAACCGTCATGCTTGCGGCTAAAGGCAGGCAGGTTATCGGCGTTCTCGCCATGGCGGACACCCTGAAGCCGGAAGCAAAAAAAGTTATCGGACGCCTGCAAAAACTCGGCTACAGGACGGTTATGCTCACCGGGGACAATGAAAAAACCGCCGCGGCCGTTGCAAAGCAGGCGGGTATTGCGGAGGTGTTTTCAGGAGCAATGCCCGAAGATAAACTCAGAAATATTGCGGAATTGCAGAAAACAGGGAAGGTCGCTTTCGTGGGCGACGGCATCAACGATGCGCCCGCCCTGAAGCAGGCTGACGCAGGGATTGCGCTGGGCACAGGCACCGGCATCGCCGTTGAATCAGGGGACATAATACTTGCGGGAGGCAATCTCGAGGGTGTTGTTTCCGCAATCATATTAAGCAGGGAAACATTCAAAAAAATCAGGCAGAACCTTTTCTGGGCGTTTTTTTACAACGTCGTCGCCATCCCGCTGGCTGTTATCGGGCTTTTGCATCCCGTCATAGCGGAGATAGCGATGGCAGCGTCTTCGGTATCCGTTGTTACAAACGCCACATTGTTAAAAAACAAAAAGAAACTTCTCGCATCCGGCAACCAACGGGAGATATGAACATATGGCCGCATTAAAGGCGTTTGCCGGTTTGGTCAGGGTGAATTTCCTGCCGGCGAGCGCGGCGCCGTTTCTTCTCGGCGCATCTCTCGCTTACAGGGGCGGTTATCCCGTAACGACTGCAAAATTCATTACCGCCCTGGCAGGCGTTGTCTCGGCGCACCTGGCAGGCAATGCGGCAAACAATTATTATGACTACGTTTCCGGAGCCGACGGGCCCGGGACGCTGACAACGCCTTTTTTCGGCGGCACAAAAGTGATAGTTGACGGCAGGGCGTCTCCCGCGGCGGCGCTGGCGGCGGCAGGGGCGTTCGGACTGACTGCCGTTTTGTCAGGTGCGGCGGTATTCTTCATGACGAAAGACCCTGTTTTTCTTATCATGGCGGCGGCAGTGATTTTTCTCGCACTGCAGTACACCGCAGCACCCCTTAAACTTTCCTACAGAGGGCTGGGCGAAGCGGTGATTTTTATTCTGTTCGGGCCGGGTCTTGTCATGGGAAGTTACTATCTTTTCGCCGGCGCGTTTTCCCTGAACAGTTTTCTTGTTTCGCTGGTGCCGGGTTTTCTCATCTTCAACGTCATAGTGTGCAACGAGATACCGGATGCCGCTACAGACGTCCGCGCGGGAAAGAAGAACCTTGTTTCCATGACGGGGGGAAGCGGCGGGAAGTTTCTTTACGCTTCCGGATTGGTCTCTTCGATTTTTTTTCTCGCGGTATGCATACTACTCGGAGTACTGCCTTATGCCGCGGTTTTCAGCCTGGTGTTTTACGCCATGGCTGGCAGGGCGTTAAGTATAATAATCGACAGGCGTACCGGCACGGCAGACATGGTAACTGCGGGCAGGCTGACCGTGACGACCCACGTTCTGGTTACTCTTTCAACGGCGGGGATACTTATATGCGGAAGATGAAGGCGGACAAGAACCTTGACGTAGTGAAAAAAGTAATAGAAAAGGCTCTCAGCGGCGGGGCAGGTACGTTCGGAAAACTTTTCAGGGAATCTTCCGCGGGGAAGGGCAAGTACGTAAGGGCAAAACTTTTCTTTGAGTTTTCCGGAAGGCCTGGCAGGGATGCTCTGGCCACTGCCGCCGCCATAGAGATTCTGCACATGGCGACCCTTGTGCACGACGACATACTCGACGGTTCATCCTCCCGCCGGGGCATGCCGCCTTTGTACGTAGGCCGCGGGGTTAAGACGGGCATTCTTTACGGCGACCTGCTTTTTTCGGTGAGCCACCAACTCCTGGAGCGGCACGCACCGCCCGGGGTGATGCAACTTATGAACTCCGCTGTTTCCGGGGTCATACGCGGAGAGATAATACAGCATCTTTCCAGAGGCGGCGTTGACATGAAAAAAAGGCGGTACCTTGCCATTGCGGCAAAGAAAACCGGCTCGCTTTTCTCCGCGGCATGCGGGG
Organism: uncultured bacterium; assembly: GCA_964413825.1. Classification (GTDB taxonomy): domain Bacteria; phylum Ratteibacteria; class UBA8468; order B48-G9; family JAFGKM01; genus JAFGKM01. The sequence continues at coordinate 1,655 of CAYPTS010000078.1, read as the reverse complement.
CAGGGGCCGTCTTCGGGGGATTCTCCGCTGCATCTGCGGCCATGTCATGCAGGTTCGGGGAACTGCTGGGCACCGCCTACCAGGTGCTTAACGACTGCGGCGACGTTGTTTCCGCCCCGGGAGAGAAAGGCGGGATGCGCGACGTATCAAACGGCATAGTTACCCTGCCTCTTATAATGCTTCTCGAGCGGTGTTCGCCCAGGGAAAAATCTTTCATAAAAAAAGTTGTTGCGGCAGACGCCTGCCGCCGTGGGGATGCCGCACGCATAAACCGCATGATGCTTGAAAAGGGAGCGGTTTCCGCCGCCCTTGTTCAGGCACTGCGTCTCACCGCGCGGGCGGAAACACTGTTCCGTGAAATTTTCCCGGACAAAGAGGGCGCCTGCGGGGTGCTTGCGGAAATCGAGGAAAAAATAAAAAATGCCCAAAAAAAACATAGTGATAGTTGGCGGAGGGTTTGCGGGGCTTAGCGCCCTGTCTTACTTCGGAGCGCACAGGAAATTATGGTCCCGGGATTTCGAGGTGATACTCATAGACCCGAAACCATATTCCGAATTTCTTCCCATGCTGCCGGACGTTGTGAACGGCAGGATAGCGCCCGAGAGTCTGCGTTTCCCTCTGGATGCGGCATGCCGCAGGAATGGATGCGCGTTCATCAATGAAAGGGTAAACAGGGTTGACGTTTCCGGGAAAAGGGCGTATGCCGGCAGTCAAACCGCAGACTACGAATACATCCTTATATCTGCCGGGTCGGAAACCGACTTTCACGGCAGAAAGGAGTTGGAGAGACACTGCTTTAAACTGGACTCAGTAAGCGACGCCGTACTGCTTAGAAACGAAATAATTTCCCGCGCTTCTTCGGGGCGTCCGGTAAACGTCGTGGTGATAGGAGCGGGATATACGGGGATTGAAATATCTTCGGCGTCGGCGTTTCTGCTGGAGAACCTTTCCGCCCGGTACAGCGTGACAATCGCGGATACCGCTCCTGACGTATTGACCGCCTCGCCTCCGTGGATGCGCAGGGACTGCAGGCTGGAACTTGAAAGGGAAAAAACAGGCGTCCTTTCAGGTGCCTCTCTCAAATCCGTAAGCGGCAGAACCGTGGTTCTGAGTTCCGGCATGGAAATAGACAACGCTCTGTGCATATGGGCCGCCGGGGTGCGGGTTCCGGAATTCCTGGATGGCGTTCCTGCCGCAAGGTTCAGGACAAGGCTTGGCGTTGACGGGACGCTGAAACTCTCCGGAGCGTCTGCCGGATGCGGGGTTTTCGCGGCGGGCGATGCGGCGGCTTTTTATGTGAAAGGCTCCAAAACCCCTCTCAGAATGGCAGTCATGTTTGCGATGGGACAGGGAACGGCCGCGGCGGCAAACATCATGAGAAGCATATCGGGGAAGGTTTTAATTAAGTGCCGCACCGCGGACCTCGGGTACGTCATCCCCTTTTCCAGTGGAAGAGCGCCCGGCATGGCGCTGGGAATGAGGGTCAATCCATGGATAGGTTTTCTTATGCATTATTTTATGTGTTTGTACAGGGCTCCTTTCAGGAGTAAAATAAACATAGCGCGGGACATTGCATCGAGAAACAAAACGGGAGGTAGGAGATGAGTGTGCCGAGTAAAGCTTGTACATTCCAGTCGGTAACCTTGCAAGAGGAT
>CAYPTS010000077.1:0-8068 GCA_964413825.1 uncultured bacterium | reverse complement strand
GTCAACTCTTTCTTTTCCCCTCAGTACCAAGGATTCTTATGTCGGAATCTCAGATATATAATGTTCAAGTAAAACGGGGGTAAAATGACGGTACGGGAAAGGTTTCGGGCGGTGATGGATTTCAGGCCTTTTGACAGACTGCCTGTTTTTGAATGGGCGGGTTGGTGGCGGGACACGATTGAGCGGTGGTTCGGAGAAGGCCTGCCGGCAGAACTTGCGGCTCCCTATGACAACTACAAGGTATGTGAATATTTCGGACTGGACATATACAGGCAGGACTGGCTGTCTGTTGCCAAAAAGACCTGCCCCGCGCCTGTCTCTCATGGCGCCGGAATAATAAAGAACGAGAAGGATTACGAGGAAATAAGAGAGCATCTTTTTCCCGATGACGCAGTCAACGAGGCAAAATGGGAAAAGTGGGCGCAGGCTCAGGAAACCGGCAGTGAAGTCCTGTGGTTTACTGTGGACGGCTTTTTCTGGTTCCCGAGGAAACTTTTCGGGATAGAGCGGCATCTTTATGCTTTTTACGACCAGCCGGAACTTATGCACCGTATAAATACAGACCTTGCGGAATGGATTATAAAGATGACCGAGCGACTCTGCAATGTCTGTATTCCCGACTTCATGACGTTCGGCGAGGATATGTCCTATAACCACGGGCCGATGTTGTCGAGGGGACTGTTTGATGCTTTTATCAAACCTTACTACGAACGCGTTATTCCGCATCTGCGGAAACGCAACATCATAACTATCATTGATTCCGACGGAGATGTTACAGTTCCCACGCAATGGTTTAAAGAAGCCGGAATCCAGGGAGTTCTGCCGCTGGAGCGCCAGGCGGGCGTGGATATATCGCTCCTGAGGGAGCAATATTCTGACATGCGTTTCATAGGGCATTTCGACAAAATGGTCATGAATAAGGGAGAAAAGGCGTTGAGAAAAGAGTTTGAGAGGCTTCTTCCCGCCGCATCAAGGGGAGGCTTTCTTATCAGTTGCGACCACCAAACGCCCCCCGGCGTTTCTTTGGGCGACTATAGATTGTATCTGAAACTTTTCAGGGAATACGCGGATATCGCCGGAAAATCTTCTCAAAAAACATAACCGTTGCGTAATTTGTTCCGATAGAATATGCGGCTGTCCTGGAACGTTTTTTCATGTTGCAGTTGCAAAACCCGTTCATATGCTGTAAAATTTCCCTGTCATGGCTAATAATTCTCAAGAAAGCAATTCTGGCGGTGTTATGGAAAAACTCGGTCTTCTGGCAGAACGGAACAACCGGATAGAGCAGGGCCTTTATGACAGGTTTAACGTCAAGAGAGGGCTGCGCAACAAGGACGGTACGGGCGTTCTGGTCGGCCTGACGGAAATCGGCGAGGTGCACGCCTATATCATGGACGAGGGCGAGCGGGTACCGATTGAAGGCAGGCTTTTTTACCGCGGCATCGATGTCTGCGACCTTGTCAGGGGTTTCGACGAGGAAAACAGGTACGGTTTCGAGGAGTGCGCCTACCTGCTGCTTTTCGGCGTGTTGCCGGATATGGACGAACTGGCCGATTTTAACCGCCTGCTCAGCGAAAATCGAATTATTCCGGAAAAGGTGGATGCCGCACTGACGCTGAAAAACCCGAGCGGGAATGTCATGAACAACCTTGCCAGGAACGTGCTGGGAATGTATACCTATGACGACCGGCCGGATGATACAAGCATATCCAATATCATAAGACAGTGCATATCCCTCATTGCCCGCATTTCCGTAATCGCAGTCCACAACTACCAGTTGACGGCGCACTACTATAAGAAAAAAAGTCTGATTATTCACAGTCCGCAGACGGATTTAAGCACAGCGGAAAACATTCTGCACATGATAAGGCAGGACAGCCGCTATACCGCTTCGGAAGCGAAACTGCTCGACCTGTGCCTCCTTCTTCATGCGGAACACGGCGGCGGCAACAACTCTACCTTCACCGCCCACGTGGTAACCTCTTCCGGAACGGATGTATACTCGGCTGTCTCTGCGGCTCTCGGTTCTCTCAAGGGGCCGAGACACGGCGGCGCAAACATCAAGGTTATGCAGATGGTCGACGACATCGCCCAAAATACCGGCGGCGACGAGAAAAAGGTGAGGGATTACCTGAAACGCATTATAAAAGGCGAGGTTTTTGACCGGTCGGGGCTTATATACGGGCTGGGGCATGCGGTGTACACTCTTTCCGACCCGCGTGCGGTTATACTGAAGAAAAAGGCCGGAGAACTGGCGCGGGAAAAAGGCATGGAGGATGAATTCCGCCTTTACGAAATGGTGGAAAAACTTGGACCGGTGGTTTTCAACGAGACGAAGGGAACAAACAGGCCGCTTTGCGCCAATGTTGACCTTTACTCCGGCCTGGTATATAAAATGCTTGGCATTCCGACTGAACTTTACACGCCGCTTTTTGCCATCGGCAGGATTGTCGGCTGGTGCGCCCACATCATGGAAGAAATTATAAACGGCGGAAGGATTATACGTCCCGCCTATAAGAGCATTGCCAAAAGGTCGCCCTACGTTAGGATGGCGGACCGGAGCAGGCAGTAATAAAACAACTAAAAAATCTTTACCGATGCCGTGATAATCATGCCGATGGATACCATGATTTTTATCAATATGCCGCCTATGCGTCCGGTCAGTGCCCCCATCCCTGCCTTTATTGCGGATTGAAGGTTTCTGCGGCGCAGATATTCCGCGATTATCGGTGCGGCCGTACCTCCGGCGAGAGCGCCGATAAGAGAACCGACCACGGGGAGAAACATGCCGCCTATAACCGCTCCCGCTATACTTCCTGCCAGGACCGACCAACTGCTTGTTCCCGAAGCGCCTGCTTTTTTTGCTCCGAGCATGGACATGATGTTGTCAGCCGTTTCGGCAAAGAGGGACATAATCAGAAGCACAACGAGTGTTTTCCAGCCCAGTGCAGTGAATTTCGTTAACAATGCGTATACAAAACTTCCCGCAAGAATAAAAAGCGTGCCCGGAACGCCCAGAACAATCAGCAGAACTCCCGCAAGGGACAAAACAACAAATATCAGGATGCCCGCAATTTCCATTTTATAAACCTTCGGAAACAGTGCGTTCGGTAATCCTGCTGATTTCTTTCTGAAGCATATCCGGCAGTCCCAGTATCTCCACGCCCATAAAACCCCTTATGATTATAGACTGTGCTTCATCTTCCGGAATGCCCCGGCTTGCAAGATATTCTATCTCGTCCTTCTTGACCTTTCCGATGGCCGCTTCATGACTGAGGTCAACATCTCTATATTCAGTCTCAAGTTCGGGAATGGCGTGTATTCTGCCCTTTTCGGAAACCGTCAGCCCGCGGCATTCGAGGTGCGCTTTTACACCGGCGGATTTAGCCATAAGGTGTCCCCGCGCTATTATTGTTCCCCCGAAACTGACAGCCCTGCTTATAATCTCCCCTGAACATCCGTCGTTTTCCAGTATTATTCTGCCGCCTATATCCTGATACGAACCCTCATGGGAAGCGATGATTGAGTTGAACCGCGCTTTTGCGTTCGCGCCTTTCAAAATGGCCGTTGGATACATCTCTATTTTTCTGACAGGATTAAGCGAGACATAGTTGGAGATGAAGCGGGCGTTTTCCTCAATTATCGCCACGCTTTTGGGTTGAACCTCAACATCTTCCTTCCACGAGTGTATCATGGTAAAATTCAGATAGCCGTTTTTGTGAATAAAAAATTCCGAGATTCCCAGGTGGTAAGCTTCGTGGGCCGCTTTTGCGGAGGTGCACCCTGTCATCAGGTATAACTCTGCGTTCTTTTCCACTATCACAATGTTATGTACTCTCTGTTTAAATCCCTTTTGCTTCAGAAACAGGCAGGTCTGAACAGGGAAAACAGTCTTAACACCTTCCTTAATTCTTATAAAATAACCGCCGGTGGTATTTTTATCGTAGTCTTTTCCGACTTCTTCAAAACTCTTTCCGTAGTATTTATTCTTCAACTCCGGATACTTGGCGAGGGCTTCTTCGATTGCGAGAATTTCAACTCCTTCTTTCGCCACACCGAAAAAAACGACCTTGTCGTCCTCCTGAAGGAAGCTTCCGGCTCTCTCCTTTTCCTCGATGTCGTAGCCTACTTTTTCAAGTTCACTGTTTTTTCCCGGGCTCATTTTTCCACCTCGCACTCGCATGTTTTGCATTTTTCGTAGCCGTAGCTGTGTATTGTTTTGAATATCTCTTCCGGTTTGCTGTGACAGCAGATGGACCCGTCGAGCATCACACATCCCTTTTCTGCTTTTATGTATTCGAGTATGTAGCCGGTATGCGTTATTATCAGGCAGCTGCAGTTATTGGAAGTGAGGTATTTGTTAAGTGCATTTCCCATGACGGAGATGTTTTCTATGTCCACTCCCGATTCAGGTTCGTCGAGCAGTAACAACCCGGGTTTTTGCAGAATGACCTGGAATAGTTCCGCCCTTTTTATTTCCCCTCCGGAAAAGCCTACATTTACATCCCTTTCCAAAAACTCCTCCACCTTCAGTTCCGAGGCCAGCGTTTTTATTTTCGAGGTATCTTTTTCCAGATATTCCGCTATCTGCATTAGCTTTACCCCGTGAATCTGCGGCGGGTGCTGGAACATCACGCCTATGCCCATTTTCACGCGGTCGCTTACGGAAAGTTTTTTCAGGCTTCGGCCTTGGAAAAGTATATCGCCTTTTGTGGATATAAAGCCTGAAATGCCCAGTATCGCTTTGATTAAGGTGGATTTCCCCGAGCCGTTGGGGCCGAAAAGAACAACTGCCTCTTTTTTTTCAACCTTCAGGTTCAATCGGTCCAGAATCAGATGCGTTCCCGCTTTTACTGACAAATTTTTAATTTCTAACATTTTGTCTCCCGTCCGTGCATTATAAGGCTTTACATTGAAAAGTGTCAAGTTTTCTTGATTTGATGTCAGTAATTTCTGATTAAAGACGGAAGGCAGTCCATGGCAAAAGGATACCAGTTTCCGGACTCGGAAACAGCCCTTCGGGCTTGGGCTTCAGCACAGGCAAGCACTACGGCGAAATCCGACTCCCTGAGAACTCACCATCCTACGCTCTGAAAAACGAGCTCCGGACTGGTTCAGACAGCTCCGGGCAAGGTAATCGGTCGGAACGCTTGCGCTTTTCGCCTTGTCTTGCAGCTGTGCTTACACACTCGCCGTCAACTGTATCTCTTTTGCCCCTGACCGGGCGTGCCGGAAACCTGCGGCTTGCGGCTGGTTGCCTTCTTAATCAGAAATCATTGGATTTGATGTCTGTCCTGAGTACTGATAAAATTAACGTTGCACTTACCGGGATGTCGTTGATTAAGAAAACACAACGAAGTGAAAAGTTTTTCAGGAGGAATATGAACGAAGAAACTTGGCGGTGGTCCGTAGATGAAGTGCTGAAATCTTTAGATGTTGAAAGCAATACGGGCCTCAGCCAGTCGGAAGCAGGTAATCGTATAAAGAAATACGGCAAAAATCTGCTTCGTGAAATACGAAGTAAAAAGGCGTGGCAGATTTTCCTTGACCAGTTTAAAAGCCTTATCATCCTTTTTCTGGGAGTGGCGGCCGTTCTCTCTTTTCTTTTTCGCGACTGGATGGAGGGGGTGGCGGTTCTGTCCGTGATTTTTATCAATACTGCCATCGGTTTTGTCACGGAACTCAGAGCTGTTCGCTCCATGGAAGCGCTTCGGCGGATGGGAAGCGTCAAAACGCGTGTCCGCAGGGGAGGGCATGCAGTGGAGGTTTCTGCGGAGACTCTTGTGCCCGGAGATATTGTAATTCTGGAAGGGGGAGATGTTGTTACCGCCGATATGCGTTTGATTGATGCGTCAAATTTGCAGGTTGACGAATCCATGCTGACCGGAGAATCCCTGCCTGTGAGGAAAAATACTGCTGAACTGAAAAGAGACACACCGCTTGCAGAACGGGCAAACATGCTTTTCAAGGGGACGTTTGTTACGAGAGGAGCGGGAGAAGGATTGGTTGTGGCAACCGGAATGGATACGGAGCTCGGCCGCATTTCCGCCCTTGTCGAAGAAGCGCGTGACGAAGTGACTCCTCTCGAAAAACGCCTTGATAACCTGGGACAAAAACTGATATGGGTTACACTTGCTCTTACTGTCGCTATAGGATTGATAGGGCTTTTAAAAAAAAGAGAGATTTTTGTAACTCTTGAAACATCCATAGCGCTTGCAGTAGCGGCTATACCTGAAGGGCTTCCGATAGTTGCAACCATTGCACTGGCCACGGGCATGTACCGTATGGCAAAGAGAAACGCTTTGATTAACAGGCTTCCGGCTGTCGAGACCCTTGGAGCTACGACAGTCATCTTTACGGATAAAACCGGTACAATCACGGAAAACCGCATGACCGTCGACCGCCTTTTAGTAGGAGCCGGTGAGTTCGGTGTGCGCGGAGGAAACGGATTTGTTCTCGGAGGGAAAAACATCAATCCTGAAGATTATCCCGAAGTGCGGGCTGCCTTGCGTGTGGCAGTGCTGTGCAACAATGCTTCTTTTGAAGGGAACGATGTCAATGGAGAGCCCATGGGGAGCGGCGACCCTCTTGAAATTGCGCTTCTGGCGGCCGGAGCCCGTGCCGGCATTGAGAGAGAAAAGATTATAGAAAATCTCAAAGAAGTCCGTGAGGAGGCCTTTGATTCTGAAAGCAGAATGATGGCTACTTTTCATCAAGACGCAGACGGCTATACGGTGGCGGTCAAGGGAGCCCCCGAACAGGTGATGGAAGCATCTACGAGCGTACTGGTTGACGGTAAAAGCCGGCCGCTCGATGAAGATGGCCGGCGGAATTGGGCGGTAAAGGTTGAACGTCTTGCAGACAATGGATTGCGGGTGCTGGCGCTTGCTCAAAAAAGGGAATCAAACAAGGATGCGGCGCCATACGATGGTTTAACCTTGATAGGATTTGTGGGTCTTCTTGACCCTCTGAAGGCGGATATTTACGACACCGTAAAACGCACCCTTAAAGCCGGAATAAGTATTGTCATGCTAACCGGAGACCAGGCACATACAGCAAAAAACATTGCAGTTGCCGCGGGCATTGTTTCCGAAGATAATTCAGGTGTGATTGAAGGGAAAAATCTGAGAGATGTTGAAAAACTTTCCGCCGGTGAAAAGCGGCAGATGGCGGATACATCCATATTTGCAAGGGTAAGCCCCAAACAGAAACTCGACCTTATTACTCTTTACCAGACAGCCGGCGAAGTGGTTGCGATGACCGGAGATGGGGTGAATGACGCACCTGCTTTGAAAAAAGCGGATATCGGAATTGCCATGGGCCGCAGGGGTACGCAGGTGGCGAGAGAGGCCGCGGATATGGTGCTTAAAGATGATGCGTTCGGAAGTATCCTCGCCGCTATCGCGCAGGGGAGGGTGATTTTTGACAATATAAGAAAATTTGTTGTTTATCTTATCTCCTGCAATGTGAGTGAAATTGCCAGCGTGGCGATGGTTTCCGTCACAAATGCCCCTCTGCCGCTCCTGCCTCTGCAGATTCTGTTTTTAAATCTTGTGACAGACGTATTTCCCGCATTGGCGCTTGGTCTGGGCGAGGGTAGTTCCGACGTTATGAACCATGGTCCCAGGCCGCCCAAAGAAGGAATAATTACTCCGCGCCATTGGACAGCTATCGGTGGATACGGACTGCTCATTACGGCGGCTGTTATTGGTTCGCTTGCCATAGCAATCAAAATCCTCGGCCTCGTAGGAAAAGAGGCTGTTAGTATCTCTTTCTTGACTCTGGCGCTGGCACAATTGTGGCATGTCTTTAACATGGGGTATCGCGGTACGGGCTTCCTGCGCAATGACGTTACACGGAATCCGTTCATCTGGATAGCGCTTGGCGTTTGCCTTTTGCTGATTTTAAGCGCTGTCTATATCCCTGTTCTTGCAGATGTTTTGAGTGTCTCGGTGCCGTCAAAGGAGGGTTGGATGGTTGTAATAACGATGAGTCTTTTCCCTTTAGCGGCCGGGCGGATATTTAAACGTGCAATCAGAATCTGAAAAATTTTCCACTGAGGAGATAA
>CAYPTS010000076.1:0-8325 GCA_964413825.1 uncultured bacterium | reverse complement strand
GGTCAGGGGCGGGGATGGAATTTCCTGTAGATGTTCTGCAGTTGCTTCCTGTTTACGTGGGTGTATATTTCGGTTGTGGCAAGACTCTTGTGCCCGAGCAGTTCCTGCACGATGCGCAGGTCGAGTCCTCCCTCCAGCATGTGGGTGGCGAAGGAGTGCCTGAAGGTATGCGGGGATACGTTTTTGCCGGGGCAGGCTCCGGCGCTTGTCTTTTTAACCAGTTTCCACAAACTCTGCCGCGACAGTCTGCCTCCGCGGTTGTTGACGAAAAGATACGGCGATTGGCTGCCTTTTCCGCTTTTTGCCCGCTCTTCCATGTATATCTTGACGGCATGGAGAGAGTTTTTGTTGAAGAACACGAGCCGCTCTCTGTTGCCCTTCCCGCATATTTTTATGTAGTTTTTCTCGAAATTGATATCTGCTGTTTTTATGCCGGACGCCTCCGATACCCGCAGTCCCGCCCCGTAGATAAGTTCGATTGCGGCAAGGTCCCGCGCCCTGTTTTTATCCGTCAGAATTCCGTCGATAAAAGCCGCCGTTTCCTCTCTGCTTAAAACCTCCGGCAAGCTTCTGTGCGCTTTGGGGGATTCGATGGCCGGCGCCGACTGAACCTTTATGATGCCCTGTCCCGCTATGAACTTGTAGAAATTTCTTACCGAGGAAAGCGTCCGCACTATGGTCGAAGACGAGAGTTGCTTCTTTTTCAGGAACAGGATGAAAGCGGTTATTTTTTCGTTGTCCATGCCGGAGAGCCGGTAATTGTTGAGGCGCAGGAATAGAATGAATTTTTTCAGGTCCTGCGCATAAGCGTCAACCGTGTTTTTTGAAAGGTTTCGTTCTACCTGAAGGTGCTGAAGGAAATAATCTGTCAGTTCTTTCGGGTCTTTCATGATGGCTTTTCCAGCAGGGATTCAAGTTGTCTCTCGGTAATTGTTTTTACGTTGAGTTGTTTCGCTTTTTCAAGTTTGGAGCCGGGTTCATCCCCGCATACGAGGTAATCAGTTTTGGATGAAACCGAGTTCGATACCCTGCCTCCGGATTTTTTAATGAGTGCGGTTATGGAATCCCGCGTATACTTTGAAAGCGTTCCGGTAACAACGAACGTCAGACCGGCAAGCTTATCGCTTTTTCCGGCGCCCTTTTCCGTTTTTTCCGTCTGCACGCCCGCCCGTTCCATCTTTTCAATAACATGCCTGTTTTCTCTGTTGCCGAAAAAATCCGCGACGCTTTGCGCCATCACCGGACCTATTTCATATATCGCAGACAGCGTTTCCGCATCCGCGGCGGCAAGTTCTCCGAGAGAGTTGAACCTGTCGGCGAGAATCTCGCTGGCGTTGATTCCGATGTGCTTGATGCCGAGGGCGAATATGAGGTTTGCCAAAGGCCTTCTTTTGCTTTTCTCTATAGCCGCTATGAGGTTTCCCGCGGATTTTTCAGCCATCCGTTCGAGGTTTACGACGTCTTCATATTTCAGACGGTAGATGTCCCCGTAATCGGATATCAGCCCCTTGTCGACGAAGATATCGACCCATTTTTCTCCCAGTCCCTCTATGTCCATGGCATCCCTCGAAGTGAAATGGGTTATGCGTTCCTTTACCTGTGCGGGACAGCGTACGTTGGGGCATCTGAGCGCAACGCCACCCTCGTCTTTTACCACCCTGCTCCGGCAGACCGGACATTCGTAAGGCACGGGTATGTATTTTTCGCTTCCGGTACGTTTTTCCGGTATGGGCTTTATTATTTTGGGGATGACCTCCCCGCCTTTTTCTATGAACACCCTGTCGCCTGTTTTTATTCCGAGGCGGTTTATTTCGTCAAAGTTGTGCAGTGTCGCCCTTGAAACCGTCGAGCCGCTTACTTCGACCGGCTCAAGTATTGCCACGGGGGTAAGCGTCCCTGTTCTCCCCACCTGCACCTTTACCTCTTTAAGCGTGGTTTCCGCCTGCTGTGCCGGGAACTTGTACGCAACCGCCCATCGTGGGGACTTCGAGGTTATTCCCAGTTTGTTCCGGAGTTCGAAAGAATTGACTTTTATCACCATCCCGTCGATGTTGTAAGGCAGGTTGTTTCTTTTCTCCCGCCAACCGGCGCAGTATTCAACCGCTTCCCTGATGTTTCCGGCTTTTTTGCGGTGCGGGTTGACGGGGAATCCGGTTTCCCTGAGAAAGTCGAGCATTTCGGTGTGGGCGGCGCAGGCGTTTTCCGTCATGCCCTGGTATATAAACAACTGCAGGCGCCTTTCCGCCACAACCTTCGGGTCGAGAAGTTTCAGCGAGCCGGCCGCCGCGTTCCTCGGATTGGCGAACAGCGTTTCTTCCCTGTCTTTTTTTGCGGAGTTTATCTTTTCGAAATCGTCTTTTCTCATGTAGACTTCGCCCCGCGCTTCGAGAGTTTTTTTATACGGGATTAAAACCGGCAGTGTTTTTACCGTGCGCAGGTTTCCCGTAATCTCGTCTCCTTTCCATCCGTCGCCCCTGGTTACCCCGCGGACAAAGCGGCCGTTCTCGTAATACAGCGAGACCGCAACCCCGTCGAATTTCAATTCGACCGCATATTCAATGTCTTCCTGCGTCTGCGCCAGTTTTTTTACGCGGGCGTCGAATTCGTACAGTTCTTCATCAGAGTACGTGTTGTCGATGCTGAGCATCGGCGTTTTGTGTTCGACAGACGGAAAATTCTTCAGGGTTTCCCCTCCGACCTTTCTCGTCGGAGAGTTTTCCGCGGCGTATTTTGGAAACTCTTTTTCAAGTTCCGCAAGTTCCCTGTAAAGTCTGTCGTATTCATCGTCCGTAACGACAGGATTGTTTTCAACGTAATAAAGGTAGTTGTAGCGGTTCAGGAGTTTCACCAGTTCATCAATCCGTTTTTTAACCGTTTCCATGGTAAAATTATAACCTGTCTTGCCTTCCCGCACAAAAATACGAAAAATATTGACACTCCTGTATCTGTGGAGTATAGTGAAATTAAGAAGCATTATGGACAAAAACAGTCAAGTCAGGTCATTCGGAGGCATGCCGGGCGTATTTCTCATGGCGGTTGTCATCATCGCCGGGGGCTGGTTTGTTACCCTGCACACAGTCAGAAGTGTAGACAGGCATATGCGTAAAGACCTCACGGACAGGGCTGTGGATGTTGTTCATACGATTAACGTCGAGTATGTGAAAAAGCTTGCCTTCATGCCTTCCGATGAAAATTTGCCGGAATTCAGGCGCCTTAATAAATACCTTGTAGCCATGGCGGAATACCCTGATGAAGGGTTCAGCAAGGTTTATACCGTGAAATTAAAGGCGGGCGGTTTTGTATTCGGACCCGAAGGATACGGGGAAGGCGACCCGTCCGCCGTACCGCCAGGTACCGTTTATAAGAACCCTCCCCCCGAACTGAAAGAAGTTTTCATTGAAAAAAAGACCCGTACGGCAGGTCCCTATGCCGACGAGTTCGGTGAGTTTATTTCCGTTTTTGTCCCTGTTATCGACCCTCTTACGGGAGACGTGCTCGTGGCTGTCGGTATTGACGATGACGCTTCTATCTGGCGGGAGAAAATACGCAGTGCGAAAAAATGCCCCGTTTCTTTTACATTGCTCCTTCTGGCTGTATTGTTCGCGAGCAGGCTTTTGCTGAACTGGAGGGGGCGGTTGAGCGAAGAAAGAAGATGGCGTATGCGTTACATGGAAGCATACATTACCCTTGCCGCCGGATTGGTACTGACCGCTTTTGCCGCCATTTTTGCATATAATGCCGAGGTCCGTTCGAAAGAGCGGAACTTCAATGTTCTTGCAAGGACACTGACGGATTCCCTCAAGGGCGACCTTTCCGAAATACGCGTGAAGATGCGCGTGATGGAAGGGTTTTTCCGTGCAAGCGACCGCGTCGACCGGCAGGAGTTCGACAGGTTTGCGGAACCTCTTTCGCAGGACGGCATTGTATATGCATGGATTTGGGCTCCAGCGGTGCCCGCAGGGGATGTGAAGCGGTTTGAGCGGCAGGCGCAAAGCGAAGGATTTGCCGGATACGGAATTTTCCAGATGGACGAGGCAGGCAGGCGCGTGCCGGTCTCGGGAAGGGACGTGTATTACCCCAACTTTTACCGTCGGGCGCCTCTGCATCCCGAAGAGGGGGCGCTTGGATTTGATTTCGGTTCCGAACCCGTAAGAAGAGATGCCCTTGAAACTTCTTTGCGTACCGGTCTGCCCACGTCCACGGTGCCTATAACGCTTTTCGCTCTTGAAGGCACTCCTTCCGGCCTTATAGTTTTTCAGTATGTCAGGTCTGGAAGGCAGAAAGGTTTTATAACGGCAGGGATAAAGATAAGGTCGCTGGTGATTCCGGTGATACAGCGCAGCGGCATCAGGGAACTGGGTATTGTGGCCGACCTTTTTTACTTGGACGAGGGACGCCCGCCGGAACTGCTGTTTTCTTCAGAAATCGGAAGAGACTCTGAACAAGGAAATCAGTTTATGGAAAAATCTTTTTCCGTCATCGTTCCGGTTTTCGCTTTTGGCAGAACCTATGCGGTAAGGGTTTATCCGAGCGACGGCTATCTTGCCGCCAACAAACTCAAGGAAGGATGGATGGCGGGCCTTGCGGGATTGCTCTTGACCGGCGCGCTTACGTTCATTGCCTCGTTTCTTTCCACCCGCCGCGCGGTTATGGAGCGGGAAATAAGCATGCGGACCGCTGAACTGGAAAGAGAAATAGCCGAACGCAAGAAGATAGAGGCAAGGATAAGGTATTTGAGTTTCCACGATACCCTCACGCAACTTTACAACCGCGCCTATCTCGAAGAGGAAATGGAACGTCTCGATACCAAGAGGCAACTTCCGATAAGTGTAATAATGGCAGACCTGAACGGGCTTAAAAAAACTAACGATACCCACGGGCATGCCGCCGGAGACGATATGTTGAAATCTGCCGCGGAGGTTTTCAAAAAGTCTTGCCGGAAGGAAGACCTGATTGCGCGCTGGGGCGGGGACGAATTTGTTGTTTTTCTGCCGAACGCGGATAAAGCCGAGGTCCTTTCCATCTGTGAACGGATAACCCGGAACAGCAGTGGAATCTATGTGAAAGGCATGCCTGTTTCAATAGCATGCGGCAGTTCAACTAAAAACACACCGGAAAAACCACTTGCTTCGGTGATGCTGGAAGCCGAAGAGAATATGTATAAACATAAGTTTGTCATGAAAAGCGGAAACAAAGATTTCGAGCGCTGACATCCGGCTTCCCGCCAAAAAAAATTTGACATTATATCTTTTTTCAGATACTATTGCAGGACAAAATTTTACCCTAAGCGTATATAGGGAGGTATCTTAATTATGGAAAGAAAAGACCTTGGACAGATACTGCTGGAGAAGGGGATAATCAATATGGAGCAGTTGGACAGCGCCCTCATTCAGCAGTCTGTGGACAAAAAGTTCCTCGGAGAGATTCTCGCGGAGAAAGGATTCGTTACCAAAGAGAAGATAGTTGAATGCCTTACCGAGCAGAAAATGTCCGATTTTGTAAAACTGGACAAGGTCAGAGGGATTAAAGCAGAGGTTGTGAAACTCATACCTGAAAACATTGCCCGCAGGTACGGCGTTTTCGCGATAGCCCTCGAGGACGAAAAACTCGTGGTTGCAATGAGCGACCCTACCGATGTGGTAGCTATTGATACAATCATAAGAATGGCCAACCGCAGGGTAAAGGTCGTGCGCGCGGACAAAAGCCAGATAGAGGAATATCTGGACAAGTACTACCATGAATCGATGGACCTGTCCAAGACCGCTTCCGCCCTTGAATCGCTCGAAGATGAAGAAAACGACGTCGATGTAAACCAGCTGATGGTTGCCGCGGATGACGTGCCGATAGTGAAATTCGTCAATTCGCTGTTTATAGAGGCGGTTGAAAAAAGGGCTACCGACATACACCTTGAGCCGCAGGAAGGCAAGGTTTCCGTCCGTTTCAGGATAGACGGAGTCCTGCACCAGTTTCCGCCTCCGCCCAAGGGAGCGTACGCCGGCATCGTGACACGTTTGAAAATTCTGTCCAATCTCGACATAGGAGAAAGGCGGCTTCCACAGGACGGAAGAACTAAAATCAGGATTGGCTCGCGCGATATAGACATAAGGGTTTCGGTACTGCCCGCCATATACGGCGAAAAAATCGTCATGCGCCTTTTAGACAGGAAGTCGCTTGTGAAAACGCTCGATGTGGTGGGTTTCGACCCGGAAGAGGAAAAATTTTATAAGGAAGGACTGCAAAAACCCTACGGGATGATAATCGTTACCGGGCCCACTGGTTCCGGCAAGACGACGTCTCTTTATTCGGGACTGAACTTTATCAATACCCCGGAGAAAAACATAACGACTATCGAAGACCCGGTTGAATACGAACTGAACGGCATAAACCAGGTGCAGATAAAGCCCAAGATAGGACTTACCTTTGCAGAGGTTTTGAAACGGATACTCCGGCAGGACCCGGACGTTATCATGGTCGGTGAAATCAGGGACATTGAAACCGCCCAGATTGCAATACAGTCAGCTTTAACAGGGCACCTTGTCATCTCCACCCTTCATACCAACGATACAATTTCCACCATATCCCGGCTTAACTACATGGGCGTTCCCAACTACCTTGTTGCGGAGGCGCTCCACCTGATAATGGCACAGCGTCTCGTAAGGCGCATATGCAAGACGTGCAAGCAGGAGGACGCCGAAGGCAGGGAGGTTCTCAAGAGCATGGGCGTTGCGTTGAAATCAGGGGATAAGATATACAAGGGGAAGGGATGCAGTGTATGCAATTTTACCGGGTATTTGGGCAGGATTGCCGTTTTTGAAATCCTGCGGGTGAACAGGGATATAAAGAAGATTATCATAGAAGGCGGCAAGGAAGATGCCGTGAGGGAACTGTGTGTTAAGCAGGGATTTTCATCGCTCAGGGATGCGGCTCTGAAAAAGGTTCTTTCCGGCATAACCACCGTAGAGGAATACCTGAGCAAAACAATGGTCTGACAACGGCTTCCTCTCCCTACCTCTCTCCCAGCTGGAGAGAGGATAAAAGGTGAAGGGCAAAAATGATGGCGAGATATCAATACATAGCAAAAGACGCAGGCGGCAACAAGGTGGACGGCGTTATCGAGGCGGTTTCGGACATGGCCGTTATTACCCGCCTGAGAACGCAGAACCTTTTCCCCGTATCGATAACTCCGGCGGGACAGAGAGAATTCGCGCTTGCCGGAACGAAAGAGGCATCCGCGGTGAAGAAAGGCAAGGTGAACCTGAAGGAACTTGCCATATTCACACGGCAGACCGCGGCAATGCTGGATGCAGGGGTGTCTATCATCGAAACCCTCGACGATTTGAGTTCTCAAACGTCAAACCGGTATTTTTCGCATGTGTTAAAGAGCATAAAAAAGGACATACAGGAAGGCAATAACCTTTCGCAGTCTCTTTCGAAATATCCCAAGGTGTTTTCACCCCTGTACATAGCGCTTGTTACCTCAGGCGAGGAAAGCGGAAACCTCGCGGAGGTGATGGCCGAGATTGCCAAAAACCTCGAGGACCAGCTTGCGCTTATAAGCAAGGTCAGGCAGGCGGTGAGTTACCCGGCGGTCGTGGTCGTGTTTTTCATAGCGGTGGTCGCTTTTGTCTTTTTGTTTCTGCTTCCGAAATTCAAAGAGGTTTTCCAGGACTTCGGAGCGCAACTGCCGAAGTTTACAATCATAATAATGAACATTAGCGGATTTTTAGTTTCCGCACTGCCTTTTATTCTTCTCCTTCTGGTGCTTTGCGGTGTTTTCCTTCATTTTTTTAAAAAGACGCCTGCGGGAAGGGATAAAATAGACAGCGTGAAACTGAAAATGCCCCTTATCGGGGAGTTGATGCTCAAGGTGAGTCTTTCCCGGTTTGCGGGTTCTCTTGCCACGCTTCTCGCCGGAGGCGTTTCCATAGTGCCGGCGCTGGACATAGTTTCACGGACTGCCGGCAACCGGGTTATCGAGAAAAACGTGCAGAAGGTGCGCGAAGGCGTGCTGAAGGGCTCGCTGGTCGGAGCGGAAATGAGAAAGTACAGGATATTTCCCGTGGTGCTGGTAAGGATGGTTGCAGTGGGAGAAGAGACCGGCAAGATGGAGGAGATGCTTCAAAGGACCGCCCGCTTTTTCCGCGACGAGGTTGACGCTACCTTAAACGTGCTTGCCTCGATACTGGAGCCGGTGCTGATTGTAAGTTTGGGCGCTATAGTGGGCATAGTGGTTTTGGCGATATACCTGCCCATATTCAACATTGCCAGCGCGATGAAGTAAATTTGACACTCGTTTTGTCATTGCGAGGCTTGTCCTGAGCGAAG
>CAYPTS010000075.1:0-8535 GCA_964413825.1 uncultured bacterium | reverse complement strand
TATCCCTCACCCCCCCGTTCCATCCCCGGCATGGAACGAAACCTGTTCGCTATCAGAACTGCATCTGCAACTGCCACCTGAAGAAAATAGCGTCATCCCTATTGCCTGCCGCATAAAAATCCCCCGGTTTGAAATACTCAAAGTGCAGGTGCCCGTCAATATTCTTGTTGAACTTGTGCGTGAGTATAATATGCCCGAGATGTCCTCTTTCGTCGCCTGTCCCGAAAAACGCCCCTGCCTGGGCCTCGTTTGCCATGAGATAGTTATAAGCCAGCGACAGTCCCGTTTTCTCGGTCATCTTCATATCGAATTTCGCCCTCCACAACTGCAGGTTGGTCCAGTATGCCGGCTCGCCTCTTTCTATGGCATAACCGAAAAGGTACAGTTCGCTCACCCACGGCCACTTGGAAAATACAGGGTTCCAACCGCTGTCGTCTCCGGCGGACGGGTCGCTTTCTCCCGAAAGGTATGCATACCCGACCTCCATAGACGGAGAGCACTTCGCTTCCTTGAAAAATCTTGTCAGAAAAACGTATCCGCCCCATCCTTCCCTGTCGCTTTTGTCCTTGTATTCACCGAACTGGTATGCAAGTTCGCCGCGCAGACGCCACGGGTCGGAATCAAAAACTGCTCTGTTACCAACGGTATTGAGCGTAAGTTTGCGGGTGACGGGTGCAGTGGACTCATCCTCAAATTTGCGTATGTAATACGGTTCCAGCGAAACCTTTTCGCCCGCCTTGAACCTGCCGTAAACAATAAATGCCTCTTCATCGCTCCGGACTATCTGCCTGTCCTGCCAGTTCACAACGGGCATGTACTCGTCTTCTGAAGGATTTTTGGCATATATAACGTCCAGGGAATTTTTTTCTCCGAACTTTACGGTCGCCTTTGCGGCATTGAAGTAAAAAGACCTTGAACCGTCATACGGGGTACCGTCCATTATTACGAACCCTTCGCCGTGCGTCATGAGAAAATCCTGCCTTCCCAACCGCAGGTCGACCGGCATGCCGAAGAAATTCTTTATGTCGAGATACAGATTGTCAACGTATATCTCGTCATCCCATATGTCCCTCCCCTTCGAAAGAAGCACCCCTTCCGTATCTATCGCAATCTTCGGTTCTGTCATCAGTTTCACAAACAGATTTACATCTTCCGAAAAATTCCACCTGCCCCATATTCCGGTCTTAATCCTGAAATAATTGTCGTCGCCGACATCGTCGCTGAAATTAAGGGCGTTTTTGATATACTCCTGCCTCAGCCTGAGATACAGCCCGTAGTCAAAAATCCCTTCTGCAAATGACGATACCGCAAATCCCATCAACACCAGCGCCAGAACTATCCTTCTCATTGCTTCCTCCTTTTTAAAAATCTTCAACAATATCGTATCCGTTCTTCTTCAAAATCTTTTCAACCTTTGCCGTATCCGCAACCTTAAGGATAAGTGCCGCCTTTATTCCTTCATCCATGATAAACCCGTAAGCATCCTCTATGTTGACCCTGCCGTCTTCAAGAATCTTCGCAACCCGGTGAAATGCCCCAACCTTGTCAGGTATCTCGACAACCACGACTTCCTGGAAAGAAACAAGCAGTTTTTCCTTCTGCAGAACGTCAAACGCTTTTTTATTATTGTCGGTGATAATTCTGATTATGCCGAACGTTCCGCTGTCGGCTATCGTCATTGCTTTCAGGTTTATCTTAGATTTCTCCAGAATCCCGGTTATCCTGTTTACCTTGCCGGGCTTGTTCTCCATGAATATTGAAATCTGCCTGCCCATTTATATCCTCCTTTTGTCAAACACCCTCTGCACTTTACCCGTCGACTGGGGCAGTAAGCCGGGCTCGATAAGTTCGACGGCCGGCGTAACAAGGATAACGTCCTTGAGCATGTCAGTTATCCTGTCCTGCAGTGTCCTCAACTGTAGAATTTCACCCTTGAAAAATTCTCTCTTTATCTCAATCTCCACCGTCAGAACATCCCGTCCTTCCTTCCTGTCCAGAACAATCCTGTAGTTCTTGTCCACCTCGGGAATTTCCATAAGGACAGCCTCTATCTGCGATGGAAAAATGTTTACCCCTTTAACTATGAACATATCGTCGGACCTTCCCTTTATGCGCGCTATTCTCCTGTGCGTCCTGCCGCACCTGCAAACACCCGGGATAAATTTCGTTATGTCTTTTGTCCTGTACCGGACGATAGGCATACCCTCCCTTTGAAGGGTGGTCAAAACAAGTTCGCCTTCCTGTCCGTCCGGCAGAACCTCTCCTGTGTCGGGATTGATTATTTCCCCGTAGTAATGGTCTTCCCAGAGATGAAGGCCGTTTTGAAATGAACATTCAAAGCCCACACCGGGCCCGTTCATCTCTGAAAGACCGTAACAGTTAAATACCTTTATTCCGAACATTTTTTCAAGTTTTCTTCTCGTGGATTCCGAGTGCGGCTCTGCCCCGACAACTACAATCCTGAATGAAAAACGGGAAAGCGGTATTTTTTCCTCCTCGAACACGTGTCCGAGATAGAGAAGGTAACTGGGAGTTATGTGCAGTACGGTCGCCTTTAAATCAAGAAGAAACTCTATCTGTTTCTGCGTGTTTCCCGACCCGATGGGCAGAACGAGCGCCCCGAGTTTTTCCGCGCCGTAATGCAGTCCCAGCCCGCCGGTAAAAAGGCCGTAACTCATCATGTTCTGAAAAACATCCGTTTTTCTCACCCCGACGGCGTAGAGCCCCCTTGCAACCAGGCCTGCCCAGTTATCAATATCTTTTATCGTATGGAAAATAAGCGTTGATTTACCGGTGGTGCCTGAGGAGCCGTGCATTCTTACAATGTTTTCGAAAGGCGCCGCCACCATGCCGGAAGGATAGCTTTTTCTCAAGTCATCCTTGGTTGTGAAAGGAAATTTTTTAATGTCATCGAGAGTTTTTATGCCGGGCTTTACCCCGTACTCCCTGAATTTCTTTTTATAATACGGCGAGTTATTACAGGCGGCAATCGTTCTGTCGAGATATTCGAGATGCATCCGCCGCAGGTCTTCTTTTGCAATCGTTTCTCTGCCTTCGTCAAAAAACATGTGTCATTTTCTCCTGATGAACAACCCCGTATCGCTCTCTTCTATAAGTTTTTCGGAAGGCTTCCCCGTAGCAAGGCTTACCGCTACCATGGCCAGTATGGATATCAGAAACGCATAAAAACTGAAATGGACAGGCAGCGGCTTCACAAACTTGGCATATGCGCCGAACGCGACGGAGGCAACGTAGCCGGCAACCATCGACCATATTGCACCATACCTGTTCGCCCTTTTCCAGTACAAACCGAACACCACCGGCACTACAAATGTGGACAGCATGATTCCTATCCCCATCCAGATAAGCCATGCCAGAAGAACGGGCGGTTTTATCGCAAGTAGAAAACTTATCAGTCCGAAAACAATGACCGCTATCCTGCTGACAAACGTAACCTTTTCACTCGATGCTTTTTTCTTGAAAATCTGCTTATAAAAATCCCAGCCGCAGCAGGTCCCTATAACCAGAATAAGTCTGTCGGTCGTCGACATTACCGCGGCAAGAATAACAACGGCAAAAAGCGACCAGATTGCCTGCGGCAGGGCATACTTTACGCCCACGAGAAAGGCATCGTCCGGTTTTCCCAGTTGCAGAACGCCGTTTTCAACGAGGGTTCTTACCGCCATGCCTGAAATCTTTACCAGATACATTATCGCCACGTACATGACAAAAACGATAAGCGGAGTCCATTTAAAATATTTCTTGTCCTTTACCGCAATAACGTTGTTTATGATGTGGGGAGCGGAACCGAGCCCGAACGCCAGCAGAAAAAAGAAAGAAACGAGAAACAGCGGCGTTGCAAAGGCATACCCGGCATAAGGAGGATGTATCTGCGGGAAAGCGATGCGGACAAGGTTAGGGTCGATACCGGCCATTGTACTGTTGATTGCGGCAAGTCCGCCTGCACTCTTTATTACCATCGGGGCAACGAACAACACGCCGAAAAATATAATGAATCCCTGAAAAAGAGTTGTCCACGATATTGCGTAGAGTCCCCCGAGAAGCACGTATATGACGACTATCAACGCTCCCAGAAGGAGCGCCTGCGTCTGGGGGATATCCAGGAGCCACTTCAACACTATGGCAATTGCGGTATACTGCCCGACGAGATAAATAAGTGAAGTGGTAAGCACCGCTACGGAGGAAATCGACCTGACGGCCTTCGGGCTTTCAAACCTGTAGGCAAGATAGTCCTGAAGAGTCATGAAATCATTTTTTTTGCATACCCCGTAAAGTTTGAAGCCATAAAATATAATCGCCACCGCACAGGTCAGAGGAACGAATATCTGCTCCCAGAAGGTGGGCCATCCGCCGATGTACCCGAGACCCGAGACTCCCAGGAGGGTCATCCCGCTGGTCGTGGAGCCAAGTATCAGCATGATAAACAGCCAGAATCCGAGGCTCTTGCCTGCAACAATATAGTCGGAAGCAGTCTTGATTTTCCTGCTGGCGAATGCCCCGAGCAGAAGCATGAACGTCAGATATACAAAAACAATGACCATACCGCCTACCCCCATATTTCCGTTTCCCATTTCTATGCTCCCTTATTATTTAAACGTTACAGCCCACCATACCAGATACGCAATAATGCCTGCGGGCAGTATCAAGAAAAACGTAAGAGACGTTGACAAAGGCAGATTAAACATTTTTTTCTCCAAATAGTTGTTTCATCCTTTCGGCTGATACGGGCTTTGTCAGCAGACTGCCGACAAAATAAAAAAGCCCGCAGCCGATAAGCACTATAAATTCCAGCGTTCCCATGCCAATTTTTTGTTTGGCAACGAAAACGCTTCCCACGAGAGTTGCCGTTACGCCGTAGACCATGCACAAAATTGCGCCTGTAGCGGTAGCCCTCCTCCAGAAGAAAGAGATTGCCGTACAGAAAATAAAAATACCTCCCAGTCCAATGGATGCATACCCCATAAAAACAGCAAGAAGCTCCGGAGGATTTTTAAAAGTCCAGTAAAACGGTATCAAGAGAAAAAGCCCTATGAATATTTTTGTCAGGCCGAGAAGCCTGGTATGAGTCATCTTGGGCCTCCATACCGCGATTACGTCTCTTGTCACGTTGCCCGCCATTGCCATGACCATTGCCGACAGGGTGGACAGCGCAGCGGCGAAGACTCCGGTCACATAAAGCGTTGTCAGGGGCTTGCCGCCCGCGACTATTGACAGGAAAGGCGCGGCAAGGTCGGCTTTCCACGGCTGTATGCTCAAAAGATGCGGGCCGAAGACAACCCTTGCGCTTAATCCCGTAATGGCATTGAGAAAAATGGGAGGGCCGGCGACAAGGAATACCATCAGCGTTATAAGCGCAAAATCTTTCTTGTTCAACCTGCGCATTCCCAGAAACCTCGCCACGTTGTGCGGGAAACCCGTCGCCATGGTAAGGAATATGAAGAACGTCGCAACTATGCCGGCAGGGCTGGAAAACAACTGCGTGTTGCCGCGCACCGGCAGGTCGCGTCTCACGAGTTCAAGCAATCTGGGGTCCTGGGCGGCAAGCTGCATGTTCAGCGCGGACGGCCCGCCGACAAAACTCAAGGCCGCTATGCCCAGCAGGAAACACGCTATACCCAGCAGGGCGCCCTGCAGTGCGAGAGACCACTGGGTGCCGGTATATCCGCCGACCACCATATAAACAAAAACCACTATCCCAGACAGGAGAAGACACCATATGGCGGGAAAACCGGTTACGGCATACCATATGGTCGCTCCCGCCTTGAACTGCCCGACAGCATAAAGCGTCATAAAAAAAATCATTATAAGAGCCGCGAGAGACTGCACGACCTTACTGTTAAATCTTATACCGAGAGCGTCGGGAACTGTTCTCGCTCCAAATTTCTGTGCGTACATCTGCATCTTTTCGCCGGAAAAAAAGAGACAGGGCATGATGCCCACTATCGTCCACATACCCGCAAACCACATACCCGACCAGCCGACCGAGTAGGTAACACCCATCATGCCGAGCGTCGCCCATCCGCTCAGCCATGTCGCTCCCAGCGCCAGTCCCGTGACCACGGGCCCTATATCCTGGTGACCGGAAAGAAATGACTCGAACGACGAAGCCTTTTTTCTGCTGAAAAATCCGAGAAAAATGCAGACCAAAAGCATGAACGTTATGCCGAATATCGCCCATGCTCCGTAAGACATGTCCGGCTGAGGAACAGGATAAAAATTATTCATTTTTCCACCTCCTCAGACGCAACAGCAGTCCTAACACGGTAAACACCGTGCTTATTATCACGACAAGCCACCACGCAAGCCAGTTTTTGTCCATTCTCCCCCCCCCGTTTAGAAGGTTGCCAATTCCTTTTCCTCCAGCAGAGTTATGTTTTTTTCCTTCAAAAGACTCTCTGCCTTTTCCGTTTCTTCAACCCTGAAAACAACCACCGCCTTATCCCCTGTTTTTTCGACAAAGGCATACATGTACTCGACGTTCAAACCGCTGGCAAGCATAATGCTGAGTATTTTCAGCAGTCCGCCCGGCTCGTCGTCCACCTCCGCGGCTATTACCGGAGTGGAATTTACCGATACGCTTTCATCCTTAAGCGCCTTGATTCCGGCGGACGCATCGTTAACTATCAGCCGGAGAATACCGTAACTTGCCTTGTCTGCCAGTGAAAGAGCGCGTATATTAATGCCGTTTTTACTCAACACCGACAGGACGTCGTTAAGACGCCCCAGCCTGTTTTCAAGGAATACCGACAACTGTATAATGGCCATTGTTTCCCCTTTACCCCGAACCGGCGTCATTGCGAGTGCTTTTTACGCGGCAATCCCAACCTTAATGTGAGATTGCTTCGGCTTCGCCTCGCAATGACAAGTGCAGTGAGGGGTCATGATTTACCCTTCCTTATCTCTGGTCTATGACTCTCTTGGCTTTTCCCAAACTGCGTTCTATGCTTCTGGGCTCAACCAGTTTTACGCTCACGGATATTCCAAGTGTACTCTCAATCTCCGTCACAACCTTCTTTTCAAGTTCCTCCAACTCCTTGACCTCGTCGGAAAAATTTTCCGGCACAACCTCTACGAGAACCTCCATCTTGTCAAGATGCTTCTCTCTCGTCAAAATAATCTGGTAGTGCGGCGCTACCTCCGGCATATTCATCAAAACGGTTTCTATCTGTGAAGGAAATACGTTTACTCCACGGATAATCAGCATGTCGTCAATCCTGCCCTTTATCTTGCTTATCCGCGGCATCGTCCTGCCGCAGTGCCTGCACGGCTCATAGGTAAGGGACACTATGTCGCCTGTCCTGTAGCGTACCAAAGGCAGCGCCTCCTTGGTAAGCGTGGTTATTACCAGTTCCCCTTCTTCGCCTTCATCCAGAACGTCTCCAGTCAAAGGGTTTATAATCTCAGGCAGGAAATGGTCTGCCCATATGTGAAGGCCGTCTTTACCTGCGCACTCCATGGCAACCCCGGGCCCGATTATTTCAGACAGGCCGTAAATATCGAGCGCCAGCATGTTCCATTCTTTCTCTATCTGCTCGCGCATGCCTTCTGTCCACGGCTCGGCGCCGAAGATACCCACCTTCAGTTTCATTTTTGACAGGTCAACTCCCGTATCTCTCGCCTCTTCCGCCATGAACAGCGAGTACGAAGGCGTGCAGGTAAGTATCGTGCTCTTGAAATCCTCCATCAGCATCAACTGCCTCTTGGTACCGCCGGAAGACACGGGTATAACCGTTGCGCCCAGTTGGAGCGCGCCGTAATGAACTCCCAGTCCTCCGGTAAAAAGACCGTAGCCGTATGCATTCTGTATCACATCGCCCTTCACGACTCCGGCGCACGCAAGACTTCTTGCCATCACCTCCGACCACAACGCTATGTCTTTTTTCGTATAGCCTACCACCGTAAGTTTGCCCGTGGTGCCGGAAGAAGCATGAAGTTCGATAACGTCGGAAACGGGCACCGCGAAAAGAGAAAAAGGATAGTTGTCGCGCAGTACGGATTTTGTAGTAAAGGGAAGATATTGAAGGTCGGACAGAGACGAAATCTTTTCGACGTTAATTTTCTTTCTCTTGAAGGAATCCGCATAGAAAGGCATTTTGCCGTTTACATATCTCAAAAGGAACTGCAACCGTTCCAATTGCACCTTTTTCAACTCCGATGCAGAGATGTTTTCAACACCTTTGTTGAAATCGTCCATACCTGCCCCCTTATGATGATTTGTATCTGTCAATTTTTTAGCGTATAATTATTCTATTTAAAACCCAATAACTTCTTTTGTCAAGTTTTTGTTAACAGTTTTTGTTAAAGAGAGCTCTGAAAAACTCCCATGTTGTCATTGCGAGCGAGCCTGCCCCGTTCTACGGGGCGTTTTTTGCAACCGCGGCAATCTCCTCCGAGGAGAAATCGAGATTGCTTCACTTCGTTCGCAATGACAAGTCGGGCGTGAAAGCACTTTTTCAGAGACCTCGTTAAATTTTGTCATGCAAAAATGAAAAAAGAGTATCTTCTTGGGAACGA
>CAYPTS010000074.1:0-8545 GCA_964413825.1 uncultured bacterium | reverse complement strand
GGTTGAGATTGCCGCGCAAAAAGCGCCCCGTAGAACGGGGCAGGCTCTCTCGCAATGACAACGAGGTTGAGGAGACATGAGAATGAACATTGAATTTGTAAAGAACACGTCGGCGGAATTGAAAAAAGCAGTATCAAAGAATGCGGTGGTGATTCTTCCAATCGGGCAGGTGGAGGAACACGGAAAGCATCTTCCTGTGGTAACGGATGCACTTATTGCGGAGAAGGTCGCATACGGTGCGGCGGAAAGAGTCAAGGGAAAAGTGCCCGTCCTTGTCATGCCCACGGTATGGTCGGGATACTCTACTCACGAGGTTAAAAAGTGGACCGGGACAATATCAATATCGCTGGATACCTTCATGGATATGGTGCTGGAAATCTGCGGCAGTCTCATAGACATGGGATTCAAGAATATAGTGCTCATCAATGCTCACGGCAACCACCCGGGCGCGCTTGAAGTTGTGGTACGAAAGGTTGCGGATATTTATGGCGTTTACATCGCGCTGACCATGTCCCATGCAATTGCAAAAGACAGGATTGCCCCGCTTCTGAAGGCAGGTCCGAAGGGAAGTTGCCACGGCGGCGAGTATGAAACCTCCCTGATGCTTTACCTGGCGGAGGAACTTGTTCAGAAGGACAAGTTCACCGGCGTGGACGTTTTGAAAATAAAGTCCGAGTTTTATCCGGGGAAGGTTTTCATATCTACGTGGGGAAGGCAGAAGAGTAAAACCGGCATATACGGCGACCCGACAGTCGCGACAAAAGAGACCGGCAGGAAACTCTTTGAAGTTATCGTTGATACATACGCCTCATTTTTAAAGGAGTACTACAAAGATGAAGTTTGAATTTCATGATGATTTTTCAGGACATCCGGATTATGAACACCCGGACGGCTGGCTGATTGAAAAACATTCCGTGTTAAGCCACGGTCATGCTTACGTATCAGGCGGTTCCTATGCCCTGATGCTTCCGGGCAATAAACAGATACCCCTGACGCCGCCGATGACGGGTTTTACGCTGGACGTTGTCTGCCGCGGGGATATCCATTTCAACACCGTTGCAGGGATAATCATCTATTTCCGCTACGATACCGAAAAAAAACAGGGATACTACCTGAACTGCGGGTGGGGACTCGAAGGGATAACTGCGGTTTTCGGCATGTATTCCCGCGGGGAGTACACACCCGTTGAGTCCCGGAAAGCGGCTGGAAGTTTTGATGATACGTCAAAGCCGTTCAGTATACATCTTGTTGCCGAAGATTTCAGGTTTGAATTGTCCTGCGGCGGGATTGCCCTTGAGCCGTTTCACGATTCAGGACGGACTTTCGCATCGGGACGGATTGCCCTGGAAAATTCGTCCGCTGCCGGAGCGTCGGAAAAACCTGTTTCATCACTCGGAAGGCATGTGTTTATAGATTCGTTCGGAATTGTTTCCGGCGATGATTTCGACCGGCGCGAGGTATGGCCTCCTCTCCGCGTGGAATTTCCCGCGGAGATAAACGGGATGCAGAAACCCTTCGTGTATGAAATTGAAACAACTGAAACCGGAGGGTGCTACGAGATGCGCGTCAATCTTACAGGCGGTTCTCCCGATGAACCGGCGGCTTATCCGGGCAGTAACGAAGAATTGACGCGCCCTTATATAAGGCTGGAGACTGCCGCCGGCGTTGAAACGGGAATTTTCCATCTGGTGAACGGAACCGTCGGCCTTCGGGATTACAAAGGAAAAGGCAATTTTCTTTTCTTCCCTGCGGATGCGGAGTGTCCGGTTTCCGCCGTTTTCAGGTTTAGCGAACTGCCGGACGATACCCGCCTTTTTATAGGTTATGAATTTTACCGGCACGAGCGCGCACCGCTTCTGCAGGGAGGTCCCACAGAAGTGCGGGTAGATACGAAGACCGGACGGATTCTTTATGCCGGGCCGCCTTTGCGCCCCGGATGCAGAATTGCGGATATCCTGTCTTCCGATGACAAGGAGATATGCCGCCGCATACCTGAAGACGACCCCCGCCGTGAGAAATCTCTTGCTTTTGCGCGTGCCGGACATTTTTTCATGGAGAACGAGATTTGTGCGTTTACGGCGCGCCTGCGAATGCGGGATGGGACGGCAAGGCCGGCAGAATGGACACTTAAGGCATCCGTGGAGAATGTCTTCCGCGAACCCATGGAAACAAAACTGCATTGCCGGCAAAGACCATCGGAGGATGCGTTTTCGAAAGAGTTGAAAGTCAGGTCGGGAGTTGAGACGCTCACGGTCGATATCAGAGTTTCAGAGACGCTGCCTGCCGGCGTATACCATCTCGCAGTACGGTGGAGTGAAGGTACGCGGGCGGTTGTTGAGAAACGGGTTGCATTCGAGGTCATGCCTGTTGATTCCAAAAGTCTGCCGGCGCCTCTGGCTTCGGGGTTGCCGGAATTGTATATTTTCGGGCATAATCCCGTAAATTATTTTGACCCGTGGCAGGCTCGCTCCGCGGATGAGGGGCATTACATGACGGGTGTATGGTATCCGGAGGATTTTGCCTGGGAAAAAAAGATATGGAAAACGGTTCACGCCTACGGACGCAAATTGCAGATTATTCTGAAAAATAAAAAACTTGCCGATTACGCCGGACTTATCAAAGAAGCCGACCTGGTATGCACTTCTTCATGGGATGGACAGGTCCGTTGCGACCTCTGGAAACGGACTGCATATACCGGCGATATTTTGAGCGTTTACAGTCTTTTTGTAAGGGAGAATATTGAAGATGCCGTTGAAAGGAAGAGCCTTACGGAAACCGAATCAACGAACGGCGTGCTGACTAAAGAGGCGTTTGCCGTTCTTGCGGGAAGTTACTGGAAACAATGGCTGGATTATTTTTCCCTGTATGCGCAGAAACGACTCGGACAGACGCGCAACTACGTGAAAAAGATTAACCGGAACGCTCTCTGGTCGCTCCTTTATGCATTGTATCCGCCGTATGCCGCGGTCTACAAAGGGGGATATTTTCCTCTATACTTTGGTCGCGACGTTACACGTGAGCCTCTCAAGACGGCGGGGCCGTTTTTTCTTGAAGATTACCCTTATAATACCGGCTATTATACACAGCGCGGCGCATATCAACTTGCTTCCATGAAGATGACTGCCCCCGGGCAGAAAATTTACCCGGAATTGTTCGCCGCCGCTATCGGCTGTCCCGGCGACAGCGCGTTGTTGTTCGGCCATCCTCCGTACGGCGTTCATTATGTTCCTCCGCTTTATCTCCGCAAGCAATTGTTTGAATTTGCATATTCCGCCGTATGGTTTGGAAAAGACGGATTTTCATACTGGAAGGACTACGGGTTTCATGCCTGCAATACCTGGCAGAGCGAACATTTCGCGGAATTGCTCAGGACGTGGGCGGCCGTCCGCGGCGCGCCGCCGCTGAAACCCCTGCGCGCCACAGCTTTCGGTTTCAGTCTTGCCGCATGCCGCAGACATCCGGATTATCATGAACCGGAAAAAAAGGGCATGCGCTGCTCGGATATGTACAACACCGCGGAGGAATGTACCGCATACGCTTACGAACAGGCGCGCCTGGACGGCCAGCCGGCCGGTTTCCTGCTGGATATGGAGCATGCCGGGAATCTCAATCCGGAAGATGTTTCCACCCTTGTTTTGCCGCCGTTAACAGGCGTATCCGCGGATATACTCGAGGCAATCCGTAAAAAACACAAACAGGGAATTAACCTTGTAGGTTTTGAAGACGTGACAGGCTTGGAAGACCTGTTCGGCGTTTCTCCAATGTCTGAAACAGTCGCCGTCAGGTCAATCCGTCTCGATCCGGATTCTGTTAACGAGAAGCACTGGGCGGAACTGTACGGCCTTTCGGAAGAATGCAGTCATCCGCTCTGCCGGACACGGTACAAGCTGAAAGGCGGGAAGGCCATTCTTGAAGGTTTTAATGCGGATGGAAATTCTGCAGTTCCCGTGCTTGTAACACGCAGGACGAAACATGGGCGTACAGCGCTATTCTGCGTACCCCCGACGGTTGTCAACCGGGCTGACCAGAAAGAACGCGTGCAATACGGACAGGAATGTTTGAGCCGTCTCATGAACCGCTCCATGGCGTTGATTTTGCGTTTGTTGGGCAGTCCCGCGGCGGAAACAACAGCCGGCAAATTGATTGCGTTCAGGGATACAACCGGCTGTGTCCGCGTGATTGTCATGGAGGATGCCTGGCCTGAAACGCCGCGAACAATTGAACCGCGGGTAACGGTGCATTTGCCGGGTATTTGCCGAGAGGACATCGCCTGCGACCGTCCGTTTTCCATTCTGGAAATTGCGCCCGGCCGCGTTTCCGTACGCCTTAGGCTGGAACCGCATGACAGTTGCATGCTCACTTTCAAGGGAGGAATGAAAAAATGATACTGGGGTTTTGCCCGATAGGGAAGTTCGTCTTTAGCCATGAGGAGGCGATGAAGAATAAAAGGATTCTGGAGAAAAAACTGGAATCGTTTGATATTGATATCGTGACGCTTGACGGGGTGATTAAAGACGGGATGGTGAGAGGCCATGAGCATGTCGACTCTGCGGTCAGGCATTTTAAGGACAAGGGCATAGATGCAATTTTCGTGCCGCACTGCAACTTCGGGACGGAAGGCGCCGCCGCCATGATTTGTTCTAAACTTAAACTGCCCGTTCTGCTGTGGGGGCCGAGAGACGGCGCGCCGCTTGCCGATGGCACGCGGCTGACAGATACTCTTTGCGGGCTTTTTGCCACCGGCAAGGTGCTCGTAAAACTCGGCGTTCCGTTTACGTATATCGAGAACTGTTTTCCCGATGACCATGTTTTTGAGAAAGGGTTATCCGATTTTTTGAAGGCGGCAAATGCGGCGCGGGCTTTCAGGAAAGGTATAAGGATAGGACATATTGGACAGCGGATAGATTTTTTCTGGACGACCATAATAAACGAGAGCGAACTTCTCGACAGGTTCAATGTCGAGATAATCCCCGTGGACATGATACATTTTATACGGGAAGCAAAAGAGAGGGCGCAGAAAAATCTGCCGGCTTATAAGAAAGAACTGGCAGACATGAAGAAGAAGATAGAAATGGAAGGGTTTGACTCGGATGAGCCCATGATAAACGTCCTGGCGGTGCGCGACCAGATGCTTGAATGCGCGGATGACGGCCGGCTTGACGGTATCGCCGTGCAGAGTTTCATGTCCATAATTGAGGAAACGGGCGCATACTGCTCTCTTGCCGACAGTTGTGTTGCCGAAAAATATCCCCTGGGGCATGAATCCGATATACACGGGGTGCTCAGCGACCTGATATTGAGGCGCGTCTCCATGGAAAAGGAACCGGCTTTTCTCACGGATATTACCATACGCCATCCGGAAGACGACAACGGCGTTCTTCTGTGGCATTTCGCCGCACCTTTGTCTTTATGCCATCCGGAGGAAAAGGTGCGCCTCGGCAGGCACTGGATACTTAAATCCGATTATTCGGGCATGACGCACTTCCGGCTAAAAGACGGGCCCATCACCGTTGCAAGGTTCGACGGCGAGAGGGGCAACTATAAGATTGCGGTCGGCGAGGGAGTATCAATGGAAGGTCCGAAGACGCTGAATAACTACGTGTGGATGAAGGTGAAGAACTGGAAGCAGTGGGAGAGAACCTTGATAGAAGGTCCGTTTATTCATCATGCGGGCATGATTTACGGGCATTGCGCCGATGCCGTGGTTGAGGCGTGCAAGTATATACCGTGCCTTGAGTCAGTACGTATGGAATAAAAGGGGGTCAGGTCTGGACATTGGACTTTCATCGTGTGTTTGTGTATCTGGGGGTAAGGTCTACATTCTTACTATCACCCCCACCTTCGTCCTCCCCCCTCGAGGGGGGAGGAAATAAGAGGGGAAGATAAAGGGATTATTATGAAAACATATAATGTGGGTTTGATAGGGTTAGGGTTTATCGGGAAGGTGCATGCTTACGGATATGATGCGCTGAAACATTATTATCCGGGTTGTGATTTCGGTGCGAAACTTTTCGGTCTTTGCAGTAGGCGGCAGGAAACGGTTGACAGTGCAAAACGCAACTATGGTTTTTCATACGGAACAACGGACTACAGGGAATTAATAAACCATCCCGGCGTTGACATAATAGATATATGTTCGCCCAACAGCTTGCATAAAGAACAGATATTGGAGGTTTTCAAGGCGGGCAAACCGGTCTACTGCGAGAAGCCGCTGGTATGCGACATGCGGGAGGCAAAAGTTATAGAGGATGCGCTGAAGGGTTTCAATAACGTGCACAGGGTGGCTTTCCATAACAGGTTTTTTCCCGCTTCGGTAAAGGCCAAGAGTTTGATTGACGCTGGTTTACTCGGGGATATCATTTCTTTCCGTACCGCTTATTACCATTCCGGAAGCCTCGATGCGGAAAAATCCATGGGATGGAAACAGGAAAAGGGAGCGGGCGTCCTGCTCGACCTCGGTTCGCATGCCATAGACCTGATATGTTTTTTCATGGGAGAGTTCAGCGGGGTTTGCGGAACCGGCAGGATACTTTATCCCGAACGGAAAGACAAAACCGGAAAGAGGGTAAAGGTTGAGGTTGAAGATTATTTCATGCTGAGCGCAAGAATGAAAAACGGTGCCGCCGGAGTCATAGAGGCGTCAAAGATAGCGGCCGGAACCGAGGATGAACTGAAGTATGAAATTTACGGGACGAAAGGCGCGCTGAAATATAATTCCATGTACCCTAATTATCTTGAGTTTTTCAATTCTGCGGAAAAGGATGCGGGATTTAAAAAACTGCCTACGGTGAGCAGGTATCCCGAAAGCGATTTTCCGGGACCGAAATTTGCCGTGGGCTGGGCAAGGGCCCACGTGCATTCCATTTATGACTTTGTCAGGTGCGTTCATGAAGGAATACAGTCAAGCCCTTCTTTTTATGACGGTATCTATAATATGAAGGTTACGGAAACCGCCAGGGTATCTTCGAAAAAAAAAGAATTTTTGATTATGTGATTTGACAAGAAAGAATTTGTATGATATAGTTGTGTGCGTATGAATACAACTGTATCTGAAAAGAAACTAAGGCTGCAATCCGGAAGCAGGTCGGGAGAAATTTATAATTCCGTTAGACAAGACATAGTGAATATGTTCCCCGGCGCCGCCCTTCCTCCAATCAAGCATTTGCAGAAAATCTATTCCGCAGGCCAGTCAACAATTGTCAAGATTATCGGCATGCTCGAAGATGAAGGGTTGATTGTCAGGAAGCCGCGCAAAGGCATCTTTGTTTCGGAAAAAGCGTTGATACATTCTGAAACAAACAACGGGGTCAGCCCTTTTTATCCTGAATTTCTAAGTGTACCCCGCGACCACGTAACATTTGCCATTCCCGAGATGTTCGAAGTTTCCATGTGGAACCACCTGATAAACGTTTTCAACAACTCCGGTTCCCATGTCCCTGTCAGGCTGAAACAGGTGCCGAATGCCGAAATCATTTCGCCCGCCGCCCCGGACAAGACAATGGACATGGCAATATTTTCACATCCTTTCGGGACAATCAATCTTAAATTCAACTCCCTTGACTGGCTGGATTTATCTCCGTTTCTCTCCACGCTGGATAAGAACGAGTATTATGAAAAAACCTTCATAAGCGACGGAGAAAACCGCGTATGGGGCGCCGCCCCGTATTTAATATCGCCGTTTATCTGTATAAATAAAGATATCCTGCGGGAGTGCGGACAGGGTATGCCGGAATTATCATGGGGGTGGGAAGATTTTCTTTCTTATTCCGTTATGCTGAAAGAAAGTATAAAAAAACCAGGGATAAAGTGGATATTTATTTTGATGGGATATATGAACTATTTTTTCCATGCGGGCGTTTCGTTCGTGGATGAAAAAACCGGTCAATACACCGTCAATACGCCCGCCATGAAAGAAGCCGTTGTTTTCTTGAAGAAAATGCTTCTCGAAGAAAAGGTGTCTCCGATGTGGTGGTCGGAGAGATGCGGTAAAAGCAACTATGCGGATATGTTTGAAAGCCGAATGGCGGTAATGGCGGAAAGGTATTCGTATCACTGCAATAGCGGAAAAGAGGATTTCAAACCGGGAATGGCGCCTATGCCTTTGGCAAAAGGGGGAACCAGGACGCTGTGCTGTTTCGCCATGGGCATTAATAACCTGAGTTTAAACATTGAGGACTGCTGGGAATTTCTGAAGTTTGTGCTTTCCGAGCAGGGGCAGAACATTGTCGCCGAGCATACGGGGCATCTGCCGGCAAGAAAATCCGTCCTTCCCCAAAAATCCTTTCCTGAACTGGTTAAAATACAACAGCAGGCGGTACGGGAAGGCGAGTTTTTCTACAGCGGATGCGAAAACCTTTACTTCGTCCGCAATATTATAGAGGCGGCTGTCAAAAAGTGGCTCCGTTTGGGCGGAGACCTCGACATGATACTGAGGGAAACGGAGATGGTATGCCGATGGCAGATTGACAAGTTTTCAGTAAAAAACAACGGAGGTGGCAGATGAGCGAAAATGAAAGAAGGTTGGAAGTAAGAACGGCCGGATTCA
>CAYPTS010000073.1:0-9039 GCA_964413825.1 uncultured bacterium | reverse complement strand
ACGCTTATAGAATTATTGGTGGTAGTTGCAATAATAGCCATTCTTGCGGCGATGTTACTGCCTGCATTGTCGCAGGCAAGGGAAAGAGCAAGGGCTGCAGTCTGTATAGGCAACCTCAAGCAAATGGGCCTTGCATGGTACATGTATGCCCAGGACTGGGAATACGTTATCAATATGTCGGCACTGGGCAGTGACTGCGGATGGTGCTACCAACTCTACCTGTACAACAAGAAGGTGGCGCGGTGTCCCAGCCATCCCGGCAAGTACTCATGGTCAATGGGTACATACATGCCGGCAGGCACCAACATGTCATGGACAAACTATGCATACAACTCAAAACTCGGCAGAGAATGGAGTGGAACATGGTGGTGGTACAAACTGGCGGAGCTGGACAGGGGACGTCTCAAACCTCACCAGATTGCCGTCTTGTGCGACTCGGCTCTTTCCATGGTGGGCACGACAAAATTCAGCTATCCAATCATAGAATCTGCGGAAGAAGAAAACAGAATGGGCAGGTGGCATAACGATGGTCTTAACATCCTGTTTGCAGACGGGCATGCAGGATGGATGAAGTGGAACAACCGTATATGGGATGACCATTTTGTCTGGAAGACGGCCGTTGAAAGTGAATGGTAATCCTTTACAGGGAGACAAAGATGTTTAAACACAGATTGCAGACGTTCTTGTCTTTGATATTCTTTACATCATGCTTGACGGTAATTCATGCCGGCGAAAGAGTGAATTTGCTGAAAAATCCTTCCTTCAGTGATGGATTTGCCGCCTGGCGGGTGTGGGCTCCGGCAGATACCCCGCAGCCCCTGAAATTCTCTACTGACCCGGCGGGCGCCGATGGCAGTCCATGCGTTTACCTGCAGGGATTCCCTAAATCCGGGTGTGTTTTTCAATCTGTAGAGCCCGTGGAATACGGAGCGACATACCGCCTTGTATTTCGCTTTAAGACAGAGATGCAGACCGGACAGGCGACGGGAGAAATCAAGTACCAGACTGACAAGGAGATAAAACCTGCGCTCTGGTATGAAACGGACAAGGCGCATTGGGCAAAATCCGAACCTGTTACGGGGAAACTTGACGGCTGGAAAACATGCGAAGTGGAAATCAAGGTTCCCTCTGATACGAATATCAAGAAAATCGTGCCTTTTATCGGGGTAACAGGCCAGTCTCCCGAAGACAGGTTTTTCATTGATGCCGTAGAGTTTTTTATCGTCAAGTAAGCTTCTAATGAGTCCAACAAAAAATGCTCTGTCTGTTTCTCCGGAGGTTTCCATGAAAAAACGGTTTACTCTCTTAAGCCTGTTACTATTGCTGTTCATTCCGGGTGTGAACGAGGGGGCTGTAGAAAACGCTGAAATACTGAAGAAATGGGGCGAAGCGCCCAATACCATCCCGAATCCCCACATGGAAAACCTCGGCCCGGATAAAAAGCCGCTGAACTGGGAGAGTATCTTCCCATCAGGCAAATCTCTTGCCGAAATTCAGCAAACCTTTGGATTCTCGCGGCAGATTGAGGTTCTCAACTCGGGATTTGAGGAGGTAGAACCGCAGTCAGAATTTTTCAAGCATGCAAAGATAAGGAAACTCGGCAGAATCAAGTATCACAAGGACGTCTGGAAGAGAGGGTTGGACCTGAAAAACTATATTTCAACAGGTCTGCTGACTGCCAACGAGATATATCCCGCGATAGAAAAGAAGATTGTGCGGCAGGGAGAAAACGCCTTGAAGTTTGAGGTAAAAAACTCCCGGGGATTCAGCTGGTCTGAAGTCTACATGGACAGCGTTTTCCATGTAAAACCCCATACGCAGTATTTCCTGACGTTCTGGTATTACCATTCCGGCAACGGCGGCATATACGGCAATCTCTGGCTTAACCTGGGCGGAAAACGCTACATAAGAATGCCGGAACTGGACAGGCAACTGTCCAACCGGTGGAAAGAGTATTCTTTTCATTTTAAAACAGGAGATGAATCCGGGAATTCGGCCGTCCAATTCTGGGGCACATGCGAGAAAAAAGGAATTTCAGGCAAGGTCATATTTGATGAAGTCCGCATTCTCACGCAGGATGTTCCGTGGGATGCCGGCATGTGGGAGATGTCGGGAGAAGCTCCGCATTCCGGGGCGTATTGCCTGAAGATAAAAGAAACAGCTGTGCCGTTGAAAATTACCTGCGACCCCGTCGGAATTGACTGGCACAAGAAATACCTGCTGACTGCCTGGGTGAAAGCGGAAAAGGCAACGGGAAAGAATTTCGTCAGGATAAACTGGAAAAGGTATGCGGACAAATATAACACGAAAACCATAAAGACCACTCACGGCGCACCCTTAGCCGGAACGTCTGACTGGCAGAAAATTTCAATCCCGCTCATTCCTCCGAAGACCGCACAGTTTGCAGAGGTTGAGCTTTTCTCGCAGGGGAACAGAGGCGCATGGATGGTTGACGACATACTCATGGACGGTTTCGGAGAAATGGACGTGGAATTCCTTATGTCACAGGCAGGTTTTGAGTTGTCAGGATATAAAGACCTGACAATCAGAACAAAAGAATGTTTTTCAGGTCCTGTCATCATGGAAATTTACAGAAAGGGCTTGCGGAAACCAGTTCTTGTGAAGTCAATGGATTATGCCGGAACCTGCCGGTGGAACAGGTTCTACTACAGAGCAGAATTCAGTGAACTTCGGGAAAAGGGAACATACTTCGCAAACATACGATACGGAAACGGCAAAAAAACCAAAACTCCTGAATTTGCAGTCAGGAAAGGGTTGTATGCGGAACTGGCAAAAAAAGGACTTCAGTATTTCTATTATCAGAGGAGCGGATGCGCTGTAAGGGGAATTCACAAAGCGGTGCATCTTGATGATGCATGGGTAACTAACTTCAACACTTCACAGAAATATGACCACGTGGACCTGACCGGCGGATGGTTTGATGCTGCCGACCTGAATAAATGGCTGGATCCCCAGGGCTGGTACCTGCGGAGTATCTGCAACCTGTATGACCGCCTCGAGGACAGAAGCACGGATTTTTTGCGAGGGAAACTGCCCGACTCTCTTGAAGAAGCAAAGTGGGGTGCCGAATACATCAGGAAGAGCTACAAGGAAAACGGCGATTTCTACTTCTGTGTGAAGATTCATGACTGGCGCACTCCGCCCGAAGATGACACAGACAACATTCCGGGAAATGAAGATGACAGGTGTTCCAACGTGATAATTCCCGAGACCTGTGCTACCCTCGGGCTGGCTTCCTTTGCACGTACCATGAAAGATGCAGGAGAGAATGATTACAACGCCTGTCTGCAAGCCGCGGAAGACGCCTTTGCAAACCAGACTGAAAATGCGGAAAAGGTCAAGAAGCTTGCCATGCGCGGCATACAGAAAGACAGCGCCAACCTGACACTGTCGGCGATAGACCTCTACCGCGCCACGGCAAACCCGAAATACCTTGCTTTTGCAAAACAGCACATAAAGGAGATAGCGCAGGATTGCATTGACGGCAGATATATACCCGGGGAGAAACAACCTGAACCGGACAGCAAGAGACTGCTCTATTTCCTTGAACCGCTGGAGGAATTTGCCCTTAATTTTCCTGCTGAAGAAGAGACTGCCGTATGCAAAAAAGCGCTGGGGATAGTTGCTGACCACATGGTAAGAGTCTCAAACCTCTCACCTCTGCAACACACCCAGACGTTGACCAAAGACCCGGCTGATTCAAAAATTTTACTGTCCCAGAGCAGGTCCAGCACATACATTCTCTGTTCCGCTTTCCATCTTGCGTCAATGGCGGAAATTTTGCAAAGACCTGAACTTTTTCCCGTCGCGGAAAGAAACCTGCAGTATGTGCTGGGAAGAAATTTCCACGGTGCCAGCTGTATGACTGACGTCGGGTGGAAATGGGGGGCGCACTTCACCTTCCTGTGCACCTGCCCGGGATTTGAGAAGGGCATTATTCCGTACACCGTGAACAAAGGGCATGCACTCGGCACTGCCCTGTTCAGGACAGGAATGCCCTATGCGGTCATGCCGGGCAAGCATTCTCCAATCTCAATGCAGGAATGGAATCTTGAGGTCTACGGAGTCACACAGAATTTTCTTCTTCAGGCGCTTTCCCAAATAGCCATGCACTATGCAAACAACTGAAAAAATACTTAAGCGAATCTTTTGCCTGCTGATTTTCTGTCTTTTGTGCAGAGAGTCTTCATCTGCCGGTATGGACGTCAATCCGTACTATGAGGCGGAAACAGGAAACGTGATTTTGAATCATGGATTTGAATTTTCCGACGGGGAAGGCTTCCCCCTCTTCTGGTATAAAAGACCCTATACGGATGCCCGGGTGATAACAACCCGGGAATGTGCAAAAGGCAGGGATTACAGCCTGTGCATCTCTGATTCGGATTCGGACTTCTATCTGCAGAATATTGCGACAATCCCCGTGGACTACGTTTTCCCTTATACCGTTGAATTCTGGGTCAGGACTGAAGATGCGACGGGAGATAATTACCTGGAGGTTCTCGCGGGGAGAGACGGACGGTTGAAACGCGGCGAAGTCAGTACGGCATGGGATAATCTGGGAACGTTCAGAACGAAAAATTTCACCGGCACTTCAGACTGGAAAAAAATTTCTCTTGACCTGAAAATACCCCGGTATTCAATGTACATGCTCGTACGTTTTGTATCAAGAAATAATACAGGAAAGGTCTTTCTTGACAGCTTTTATCTGAACGGTTACGGGTCCTCTCCCATAGAGGTAATCATCAACCAGGCGGGATTCCATCCCGAAGGAGTGAAGGACGGAATCGTAAGGACAAAAGAGAAATATTCGGGAGGTTTATTTGAGGTGCTGGATGACAAAGAGAAAACCGTCTGCCGCGGCAACCTGGTCTATCTACAAAAATATGTCTTCGGGGAACACTACTACCGTCTCGATTTCTCCGATTTCAAGGAGGAAGGCTCGTACAAGCTGAAGATAAGATTTGACGGGGTTGCGCCATATTTCTATCCCGGGAACTTCCGGATTGGCAGGTCGCTGTACAAAGACCTGTGGGAATGGAACCTACAGCATCTCCAGCATGCGAGGTGCGGATGTGATGTGCCCGGCTGGTTCAAGGCGGCATTCCTTGACGACGCCGACATCTATACGGAGCGTTTTGAGCGGCTCGGGGGAAAGAAGATCGGTCACCAGGACGTGACCGGAGGGTGGTTTGATGCGGGAGATGTAAACAAGTTCAACGACAATACCGGCACCGTAGTCTGGGAACTGCTCAAAAGCTGGGAGCTGATATTCTCCCCCGGACAGTCCCGAAGTAACATCCGTCACCCGGCGGTACTGGAGGCAGAATGGGGAAGCAGGTACCTGCTGAAACTGTACAAGGGCGAAGGAGGCTTCTGGAACGCGGTAAGAAGCGGTAAGGAGACCATTCTGAAAAAGCCGTTCTGGGAAAGTACGGACAACATACCGGAGACCTCGGATGACAGAATAGTCTTCCTGACGCAATACAAGAGGAATGATACTGAAAACAACAAGGAAATCCTCCTGGCGCTTGCGCAGTATGTCAGCTTCTGTAAAAAATATAACCTTAATGCGTCCGAACTGAAACCCTATGTCAAGACGCTGGAAGAAGCATTTCCAATCAACATGGAGAGATACCAGAAAACACCTGCATTTGAAAATCCCGACCCCTTTCTCATCCCTGTGGGAAACCTGATGCAGAACGTCTCCGGCAACAGAAGATACCACGAGGATGCAAAACGAATTGCCGTACAGCTGGAAAAGGAGATGCACGATGCACTGTACGCCAGGAACCTGTCCACCCGGAAAAATCCGGATGAGTATCTTTACAAACTCCTCTTCAATCCGACTCTGCCCTTTCACTTCATATATTTCCTTCTGGAATATGCCGAAATTTATCCCTCGGACGACTTGACCCCCTCAATAAAAAAGACTGTTAAAACATTTATGGAAAAGGAGCTTGTGCCCCTTTCGGCGGAGGAAATCTCGCCTGTCGGCCATACGCGATTCTTTGACCCGCTGAATCACAAGGGAAGAGCCATTGCATCCTCAAACAGGAACAACATTTACCAGATCGGCATGGCCATCATCTTCGCAAAAGCATCCCGCGTGCTGGAAAACAGAGAATACCTGCGGATTGCAGAAAAGAACCTGGGATGGATACTGGGACGCAATTACGTTGCCGGCTCTTCTCTTGTCGGAATAGGACACAGGCAACTCGCAGTCTACACTGACTGGCTGCGGCTCTCTCCCGGACATGAAGATTCTTACCTGCCCGGAGGCATCTGCAAGGGGATAGCCGCGGGACAGGGCTTTCTGGACAGCGACTTTAAATCAATAATGGCAAATCCACTCAAGGGAGTCTGCATGCCGAAGGGATTCCCCTACATGCATTCATTCCCTTCAAAAGACTGTCCCGTATACCAGACCGAAGGTTTGTCTGAAGTATGGATACGGGTAACCGGCGCTTTCCTGCTTGCCTGCGGCGAGATTGAGAAAAGTTTCAGAGAAATGGAGCAAATTGGGAAACAGGAATAGCAGACTCCATATCCGGAGTGACATCAAAGGCACCGGCATTGTACCGGACGGAAAGAACGCATGGAAAGTGAAATTGCTTGGATATGGACAAACCCGCATCCTGATAGTTTCAAAACACCCGGGAACACTGGAAGCCCTCAAAGAAAAGAAGAGGAGGAAGTCTTCGCTATGCGGGGAAAATCTCTTTCTTGAAATTTTTCTACGCGGGCAGACCTTCATTACCATCCGCCTCTTTGAATAACGGACAGTTTCTCTCCACATAAAGTTAATTAATGTATGGTAAAATATACAGGCGTATCCGGTCAGGAAACGGTATAAAGGAGGAAATTGTGACCTATAGTTTTCAGTCGGTCTATTTTGACAGGGACATAGTGGACGGGCGGGTGATAGATATATTCATACCGGACAGAATTATAAGAAAGGAAGCCGTATTCTTTGTACACGGAGGCGGGTGGCGGGCAGGCACAAGAGCCTCCTACCACAAGGTTATGGAAGCGTTTAACAAGGAAGGTTTCATATGCGCGGCAACCGATTACCGGCTGTCAAACGTGAATATCCTTGACCAGATTACCGATGTGCGGCACGGGTATGAGATTTTTGCCGGCATTCTTGCGGATAGCGGCATGTCTCCCGTCAGGATTTTCGTTAACGGTTCTTCGGCAGGCGCACATCTTGCGGCACTGCTCACAATGGCCATGCCGGGTGAATGCGGCGAAAGCACTTCATACGGGGATTACACACTGCAAGATAAATGGATAAGACCTATCGGAGCTTCACTGCATGCCCCGCCGGTCACGTTTGAACCGTGGGAGGATATCTTCTCGCAGATATGGACATCGATGCAGAATATAGTCGGCGTCCCATACGACGAAAAGCCGGAGCTGTACCGGAATGTATCGCCCGTGAATTATCTCTCCAAACAGACTCCTCCAATCTTCCTTCTGGGAGCGGAGAATGAACACCTGTTTCCCCTGAAGCATAACCTTGAATTTGCTGCCAAGGCAAAATCTCTCGGGTGCCGGGTGGAGTATAAGGTCTACAACAGTGTCGAACACGGCTTCTTTTACGGCGTGACAAGACGCCAGCAGAAAGAGGCGTTTTCCGACGTAATCTCCTTCATCGAATCTCTGTAGTCAAGAGGGTATCCCAAAAGGATGCCATTTCCTGCGTAAGGAGAAAATGACCCTTCGGATAATATGTTTCTCTCTCTCGCTATGCTAATTCACATTCAAAATTAAAGCAATCCAAGTTCCCTGGCAAAAAAATATCTCCACGGCAGAAAAGAAATACCTTCTTCTCTGTAAGGATTTTCATCTATAAAAAATTCAACTTCGCTTCTGAATAGCCCGGGATTCTTTTTGTATTTTAGAAAGGTTTCATTGTGCAGAAGGTTTATTTGCAGGGATTTAAATTTTGCAATGGATTTCTTGACGAGAGTTGTTTTGCCGGTCTGTCTCGGACCAAACAGAAAAAAAACTCTTCTTGGCGATAGGAAGCGATAGTAATCTTTTTAATTCCATAGATT
Organism: uncultured bacterium; assembly: GCA_964413825.1. GTDB lineage: Bacteria > Ratteibacteria > UBA8468 > B48-G9 > JAFGKM01 > JAFGKM01. The sequence continues at coordinate 958 of CAYPTS010000073.1, read as the reverse complement.
AATTATACCGTGCAAAATTAATTTGTAAAGTTAAACTCTCACAGCCACAGCATCACAGCACCAAAACGCTCCATTTCAAACGGCGGAACCCGCCGAAACATTGGCGAAGGAGGGTTAATTTTGCTCACCTGCCGTTCTTGCTGAGTAACTACAATTATTTTTGCCACATCCCGCAACCTAGCCGTCCTCTCCCGCTTCCTGCAATTTGCATTACTTCATTACTTGACAGCTTCATTACTATAAGGTATCATTGTTGATGGAGGTGGTACTTCATGCTTTGTAAGAGAACCTATAAAAACCAGATTACCCTGCCGAAGCGAGTGATGGAAAAATTCAGCGGCGTGGAATATTTTGACGTTGAGGAAGAACATGACCGGATTATCTTACGGCCGGTGGAGATGAAGCCCTGCGTTTCTCTTGCCGAAATAAGGGAAAAGGTTGCTTCTATGGGATTGACTGAAAAAGATATTGAGGATGCAATCTCCCGGGCAAGGAAAAAATAATGCCTGAAAAATTAAGAGTAGTAATAGATACCAACATCTTCGTTTCGGCAATACTTTTCAAAGGGTCTGCGAACAAAGTGGTGAACCTGTGGCAAAAAAATAAATTTATATTTCTGATGTCTCAGGAAATTTTAAACGAATATATTAAAGTATTGTCCTATCCAAAGTTTCGGTTAACGGGCGGTGAAATAACCCATATTATAGAAGAAGAAATTCTTCCTTTTATAAATCCCGTTGCAGTAAAAACACCCGTCGCCATAATAGAAAAGGATCCTTCGGATAACAAATTTCTCTCTCTTGCCGCGGAAGGAAAAGCCGACCGCATTGTCAGCGGGGACAAACACCTGTTGGAACTGGGAGAATTCAGGAAAATTAAAATAGTCTCCCTGCAATCCTTCCTATCCTTCTATTGACTTATTTCAACCAAAGAATGCGGGTAAAGAAACGTCTCCGTT
>CAYPTS010000072.1:0-9083 GCA_964413825.1 uncultured bacterium | reverse complement strand
TTCAAAAAGATTTTTTAAAGGAGGAACTATCTGGTGTAGCGGACGTCTCTATATGGAGATACCAGCGGTTTTTCATCAGGGCAGAAGGGCTTTCCGTCTTTTACCCATCCGCAGTCCCTTGCCTGGAGTTCTTGTACAAGATAGCCGCGCCATTCCTCTATTTCATCCCGGCTTTCAGGATTGTCCATAAGATTGATACATTCTCCGGGGTCTTTTTCAAGGTCAAAAAACTGTTCCGTGCCGATGCGGGGGAACCATATGTACTTTCTTTTCCCGTTTGTAACAAACTGCATTTCCTGTTCTCTGGAATAGCACGTGCAGTGTTCTCCGTGTATGTGTTTCCTCCATTCGGTTTTTTTGCCTTCGAGGAGTGGCATGAGGTTCATGCCGTCAACTGTTGCCGGCACCTGAACTCCCGCGGCGTTTAGAATAGTGGGCATTATGTCGGTATGCCCTACCGGTTGTTCAAGGATAACGTTTTCCAGAAGTCCTGAATTTGCAGGGGGAGTAATGATATAGGGAATCCTTGTACTTCCCTCGTAGGCATAGGTTTTGCGCCACAGGTTGTGGTCGCCCTGCATATCTCCGTGGTCTGCCGTGAAGATTATCCATGTATTGGCAATGTCGGCTTCGTGGAAATTGAGGAGCCTGCCTATTTGGGTGTCAATGAAGGATATTTCGCCGTAGTAGCCGGAACGGGCCCTGTGTATCTGAAACGGCGTCATCTTTCCCCTCCATGCATCGCGCTTCCTTGCTTCTTTTGGGTCGTCATGCATTTTCGCCCAGCCGCCGACGTAAGGGGGAGGTGTTTTCCATCTGTAGTAAAGGTCAAAATAGAAAGATGGAGGTACGTAAGGTGAATGCGGCCTTGCAAACGATATGTTAAGGAAATAAGGCCTGGATCTGTCCCTTGTTTTTAGAAACTCCAGTGCACGCGACATTGTCCAGTGCGTGGGGTGAAGATATTCATCGCAGTGCCACGGTCTTGCATGCCATGAGTTCCAGCCCACGCCGTGGTCGTCCGGGGTGATTTCTTCAGGTGCATGTTCCTTGAACCAGTTTCTGTATTCGCAGTCCGGCATTCTCCCTTCTTCGTCAAGTTCGGTGGATTCAAAGCCCATGAGGGAGCGCTGCGGATTGAAATGACCCTTTCCTATCATGTGGGTCCGGTATCCTGCTTGTGTCAGTTCTCCGGCTATCGTGTGTGGAAAATCATTGGGCATATTTTTCTGTCCCTGTCCCATGCCGAGAACTCCGACGTGCCACTGGTTCTGTCCCGTCCAGAGCATCGGCCTTGCAGGAACGCATGAGGGCACCGCTGTATATGCGTGTTTGAAAAGGACTCCCTGCGAAGACAGGTGGTCAAGGTTCGGGGTCTGGATAATGTCGTTTCCCACCGCCCCGATACAGTCTCCTCTCATCTGGTCGCAGATTACGAGAATGATATTTGGTTTATCCATTATTTGTTTTAGTAAAATAGACAAAGTTTATTAATGTATTATAATCATAAGAATTGAATGTTACAAAAAAAAACGCGGAGGAGAAAAATGAACAGAGGGTTATTGAGCGGGTTGTGCAGGGTGAGAAATGCTTCAACGAAAAGGTTTTCAAGTTATGACGTAACCGGCAGGAATGCGGACAGATGGATTATAAAATCGGATGAGACGAAGGTTCTTGCGGAGATGGACGGTCCCGGATGTATCACCCATATATGGATGACGCAGGGAGGACGTCCCTTTCTTTACAGGGAAGTTGTTCTAAGAATCTACTGGGACGGCGAGAAGAACCCGAGTATAAACGTGCCTCTGGGCGACTTCTTCTGCCTGGGGCACTCCATGGTCAATTCTTTTTGCAGTCTGCCGTTTACCGCGTCGGCAAAAATGCCGTATCAGTTCGGCGGAGGATGCGCCCTGAACTGCTATCTCCAGATGCCTTTCCGCAAGCATGCAAAGGTGGAGGTTGTCAACGAAGGCAAGGAAGACTACGGCCAGTATTTCTACGTTGACTATGAAACCTATAAGGAGCCGCTTGGTGATGACGTTGCCTATCTGCATGCGCAGTGGCGGCGGGAAAATCCCACGCCTGGCTGGGGTCCGGAGGTAAAGGTGCATACCCCCGAATCTCTTATAGCCAACAAGGAAAAGGTTGCTTATAACAATAACTACTCAATCCTTGAAGCTGAAGGGAAGGGGCACTATATCGGCTGCAACCTCTCCGTTGTGAATTTCCACGGTACCTGGTGGGGAGAGGGCGACGACATGATATGGGTGGACGGCTACAAGTGGCCTCCCGACCTGCACGGCACCGGCAGCGAGGACTATTTTAATCAGGCATGGGGGATGCAGGACAACGCGTTTCTGTTTAACGGTTCTTCCATATTTGAAGGAAATACGGCGGGTGTTACAAACCTTTACGGCGGCAAAGGATGCGGTGGGTACCAGACGTCCTATGTTTTTCACCTGACCAATCCGGTTTATTTCAAGAAATCCTTGAAGGCGACCATTGAACACGGACACGGCAATCACACTGCCAATGACTATTCGTCAACGGCATACTGGTACCAGCTCGAGCCGCACAAGAAGTTTGACATTCTGCCGGTGGGCAAGCGTCTTCCGGTCATGCTGGAATTTGCCAATCCCAAGTCACTGATGACGGCAGGCAGGAAATTATCTGTAACCCCGGAAATGGCAGGGATAAAGAAGAAATTGTCGAAAAGATAAGCAGTAAGTTGCCTGTTCATTTTCTAACGGGTGCAAGGGGATGAAAAATGGGTTATTTTTTAAAGACGGTTATTGATTTCAAGAAGCACAACGAAGAAGTGAAGAAGGTTTGGGAAGCATATCACAAAAGGGAACCGTACCGTATCCCTGTTACCGTCGCAGGCAGTATAAGAAATCTGTTCAGTAACCCGGAGCTAAATAAAACCGGATACACCTTTGAGGATTTTTTCAGCGACCCGCAGGCGCAGATTGAGTGCCAGCTGGCGTACCAGAAGTGGTACAGGTACAATCTTATCTGTGATTTGGAGATGGGTCCCCCTGAAGGCGGCTGGCAGACGGGCATTGATTTCCAGAATTCTTTCGAGGCGATGTGGTTCGGGTGTCTCGTACAGTATTACGGCAATGACGTGCCTGATACGGTTCCCATACTGCGGGAGAACAAAAACAGGTTGTACGAGATGGAGCCGCCCGACCCTCTGAGGGGAAATCTCTTAAGCAGGGCTATGGATTTTTTTGAGTATATGCAGGATAAATGTCCAAGGATGGAGTTTGAAGGGTTACCCGTTAAACCGCCCGTAACTATTCCCGGTGAAATAACCGACGGACCGTTTGACGTTGCCTATAAATTGAGGGGTGCGGCAGAGGTATGTATTGATATGTATGAAGATCCAAAATACTACCATGACCTTATGACATTTGTTACCGAAAACATCATACGGCGGATGAAAGCCATCCGCGAATGGCGCTGGGCGAGAATTCCGGATTCTCCGGACAAAGGGATTTTCAGAAAACCCGATTTTGGCTTTGCTGACGATGCGATTGCCTTGATATCGACAAAACAGTACGAGGAATTTGTGCTTCCGTACCATAGAAGAATCCTGGAAGAATTTTCCGACGGCGGGCATACCGGCATTCATTTATGCGGAGACGCCACCCGCCATTTCAAATTTTTGAGAGATACCCTCAACGTCTATGCTTTTGATACGGGGTTCCCCGTTGATTTCGGCTGGCTGCGCAGGGAACTGGGCCCCGACGTGCAGATAAACGGGGGCCCTACGATAATGCTTCTGAAGAACGGAACGCCCGGTGAAATAAGGCAGGAGGTAAAACGGATCTGCGAGTCGGGCATCATGCAAGGTGGGAGATTCGTTCTGCGGGAAGCGAACAACCTGGCGCCATGTACATCCATTGAGAACATTGAGGCAATGTATACCGCAGCAAAGGAATTCGGCAGATATAAATGAGGAGGGAGCTAAATTATGACGGGCTATCTGGATAGTTTATCTATCAAACCCAATCCTGATTTCAACCAGTTGCTGAAAGTGCTGCGCCGGGAAGGCAAGCCGGATTATATTCCTTTCTACGAGCTCTTCGCAAATATTCCGGTTATGGAGAAAATCACGGGCAAGAAAATCTTAAAGCGGGAAGATACGCTGGAATTCTACTACCGTATGGGTTATGACTATATTCCGTGCTGGCCTTCCATGCCGATGGAAAAGGGTTCTCTTGTTGACAGGCGCGGAATTTACCCTATCACCGACAGGGAGACTTTCGAATGCTATAGATGGCCTTCGATTACCGAGATATCTTACAACGAATTTGAAGCGGTTTCTCCGCTTCTGCCTGTGGGTATGAAAATGGTTGGTCAGACCGGCGGGGTATTTGAATGCGCGGAAGAACTGTGCGGTTATGAAACGCTCTGCTATCTTCTCGTTGACGACCGGAAACTGCTCCACGAGATATTTGAAAGGATAGGGTACCTTTATTCCGTTATGTATGAGGGCATGGCAAAAAGGGACGAGGTCGGTGCGGTTGTGATAAGCGACGACCTCGGCTACAAGACGCACACGCTGATATCTCCGGCGGACTTAAGGGAATTTGTACTGCCTCTGCACAAGAAGCTTGCGGATATCATCCATTCATACGGCAAGCCGTGCATCCTTCACTCCTGCGGACAACTGGCCGAAATCATGGACGATATCATAGATTACGTCGGCGTAGATGCGAAACATTCATACGAGGATGCCATAATACCGGTCGCTGAATTCAAGAAGAGATACGGAAGTCGCATAGCGGTTCTCGGAGGATTCGATGTAGACCTGCTGTCGCGAAGTTCCGTGGAAGAAGTCAGGGCGCATACGCGTTTTCTCCTTTCAGAACTTGGAAATGACGGCGGGTATGCGCTGGGCTCCGGAAACAGCATAACTGATTATGTACCCATAGAGAATTATCTCGCTATGCTGGATGAAGCCTGGAAACAGAGGTAACCATTATCAGCCGAGGCGGAAGAATTCTCCTATCCGTTTTGACACAAGCCTTGAAGACAGATAGTATGAAAGTCCCACGAGTATCATGCCCATGACACCCAGCGCACAGGCTGTATACGGCCCGTCGGTTACCCTGCCTGCAAGGGTGTATATGACTTTGGCAATCGGATAATGCTTTTCCCTTATTGCAAGGATGAGGCTGCTGCTGACCTCCATTACCGAAAAGGAAAAAACAAGGATGCCCCCTGCAAACAACCCCGGACTGACGAGTGGAAACGTTATTTTTCTGAATGTTGTGAGTGTGTCCGCCCCGAGAGAAAAAGACGCTTCCTCTACGGATTCGCTTAACTGCTGGAAAGAAGAATAGGTGCTTCTTACCAGGTACGGCAGGCGGCGGATGCTGTAACTGATTATCAGAAGAATGGCCGGATTTTTCTGCGGGTCGAGAATGGTGTTTGAAAACAGTGAAAAGTATCCGAACGCCAGCACTATGCCGGGTATCGCCAGCGGCAGCATGACCAGAAGGTCAAGAATGTTTCTTCCTTTCAGTTTTGTCCGCGCCAGGATAAAACCTATTGTAAAGCCCAGTGCAAGGTCTATCAGCGTGCTGGCGGAACTTAAAAACAAACTGTTGAAAATGCCGGTTTTCGTCAGACGGTGCGTGAATACGGTTCTGAAAAACTCTCCCGTATATTCCGACGGAAACACTGTAAAAAACCATTTTTTTGACAGTGAACTGAGTATGATGCTGATGTGCGGCAGTAAACTTGCGGACAGGAGTACGGCAAGGGACAGATATAAAAGAAAGAGCGGCTTGCCCCTGATTCCTATTTCCGAAGAATTCACCGATGTTCTTCCGCTTGCGTAAGGCCTTTTGCCTATGAGTTTTTTTGTAAGGACAAAAAGTATCAGGGTTATCATGACTACAAAAAGTACGAGCGCATAGCCCTGCGGATTTGTATTTATATTCTTAATACCGTTGAATATCTGCACGGAAATCAGTTCCCTGTATTCAAACACGAGAGGCGTGCCAAGGTCGGTAAGCGCCCATATGAAGATGATGGATGCGGCGGCGAAGTATCCCGGCAGAAGAAGGGGAAATGTGATTTTTCTGAACGTCTGCAGGAATCCCGCTCCGAGATTGTACGATGCTTCTTCGGTTGATATGTCAAAATTGTTCAGGGCTGAAGATAAATTAAGAAACATTATCGGGTACAGGTGAAGAGTCAGCAGAATGAAGATGCCCGCAAAACCGGAACCGAGCCATGACACCGGATGTTTTATTATGCCGGCGTTGATGAGAATAAGGTTGAGACTGCCGAATCTGGATAATATCTGCATCATTCCTATTGCCCCGACAAAAGGACTGACTATTAGCGGCAGGAAGAAAAGCGGCCGAAGGAGGCTTTTCCCGGGGAAACGGTATCTTGCAAAGACAAAGGCGAGCGGGAAACCTATTGCGGTTGTTGAGATTACCACCAGTATTCCCAGCAGGAAACTGTTTATTATGGAACGTCTTATTACGTAATTGCCGAGGGCGTTTTTGAAAATGTCGAGGGTAAGGCGTCCGTCAACGATAAAACTCTGTGTAAGTATATGCATCAAAGGGTATGCAAGAAAATAAAGGAGGAAAGCAAAACACAGGACGTATACTTTTTTTACGTTCATTTTTCCTTGAATATAATCAGGTCTTCCGGCGCTATGGAAAAGGAAATTCTGCCTTCCGGCTTTATGTTTTTGAGTTCTCCGGAAAACATCCGCAGTTGAAATGTATTGCCTTTTTCCGTTCTTATACTGACTTTTACTGTCTCTCCGTGGTATTCAATACTCGTGATTTTTCCTGTTACTACGTTTATATCCTGTCCGTAAAAGACGTTTTCAGGCCTGAAGCCGATTTCAACCGGCCGTCCTTTCTCGAAACCCTGTTTTTCAATGATGCTGAAGCGTCCTTCCACAGTGATAACTTCCATGTGCTTATTTCGTATCTCCGCTATTTCAGCCTTGAGTATGTTTATGTCCCCCAGAAATCCGGCCGTGAATTTATCTGCGGGTTCGCTGTATATCTGAAATGGGTTTCCTGTCTGAATAAGCCTGCCCTCATTCATTACCGCAATCCTGGTTCCCATAGACAGCGCTTCTTTTTGGTCATGGGTAACGTAAATCATCGTGATGCCGGTTTCTTTCCGTATCCTTCTAATTTCATCGCGCATTTCTTCCCGCAGTTTTGCGTCAAGGTTGCTAAGCGGCTCGTCAAGGAGCAGAACTTTTGGTTCCGTGACTATTGCTCTTGCAAGCGCGGTCCTCTGCTGCTGCCCCCCTGAAAGTCTTGGCGGGAATTGCTCTTTGAATGATTCGAGTTTTGTTATCTGCAGAACTCTTTCAGTTTTCTTCCTGATTATTTCCGGAGGAAATTTTTTTATTTCCAGGCCGTAGGAGACGTTTTGCCATACGTTCATGTGGGGCCACAGGGCATAGTTTTGAAAGACCATACCGATGTTTCTTTTTGCGGGAGGAACGCGCGTTATGTCCTTACCCGAGAGGATAACACTGCCGGAATCCGGCTGGGTAAAACCCGTTATTATCCTCAAAAGCGTGGTTTTGCCGCATCCCGAAGGTCCAAGGATGAAAAAAATCTCATCCTTGTCCACGGAAAAGGTTACGTTCTTGAGGACATCCTGCTTGTCAAATCTCTTAGAGATGCCTTTCAGTTCAAGAATATCCATTTTTTTATTTATACAGCCGGGACTGTTTTTTTATAGAATCAAATTTTCTGAGAGAAAAATCCAGCCACTGGTTTATGTGGTAATTGCGGAATACCGGGTCAGGCCAGTTCTCCCAGAGAAACCTTTGCAGTCCCGCATCTACAGGGATTTCGAAAAATTTTCTTTTTAGTGACGCGTTTTCAGATTTCAATATTATACCCCAACTTTCTGTGAGCCGCGTGTGCGGGTCTATAACGAACGCTCCGAGCATATCGTTCAGGACGTTCCATCTTTTTGAGGCGAGGTCGAAGTTATACCGTATGGTTCCGGTTATCCTGTAAGGGTTAAATGCCTCCTGCAGGCCGGGGTGTTCATATACGTCCGGTCTTATGCTGAACCTGTTCAGGGAATAATTCTTTGGACCGTCTTTCCCGCCTTTTTTCTGCATCCAGAGAAGTTGTCCCTCATAGGAGAGCAGGTAGTCAATGAAGCGTTGTGCTGTTTTCATGTTTGGAGCGCCTTTGAGTATTCCTATGGCGTCGGGATTGATGACCGTCAGTTTTTCAGGCAGTGTGAAACCCATGTTTTCCGCGCCGTTCACTTCTATCTGGGCAAGGGCGTAAGAATCGATGCAGAGAGAAACAGCAACCTCGCCTGACGACGTATTCTTAGCCACGGCCGAAGCGCTCGATGAAAAATTTCTCGTATTGCCGGCGGCTGAAAAGATTACCTCCCACCCCTTTTTCCATCCGTATGCCTGCAGGATTATCTCGTACATCATATGCAGGCTCCCGCTGTGCCTCGGGTCGCCGTTACCCACCCATGTGTAATAAATCCCGCTTCCCAGGGATTCCCAGTCCGCGGGATAGGGCAGGGAAAGGAAATCGAGCGCCCTCTTGTTGTAGAGTATGCCGAATCCGCTCAAAACGATTCCGTACCAGTAAAAATCCCTGTCATAATTCGGTACGCCGGCGCAGTAGGCGGGAATCTGTTTGAGAGCGTCCCGCGATATTTTATACCGTTCCAGCATATTCATCTCTTTCAAGACAATGTACGGGTCTATTCCGCCGCCGAAAAACATGTCTATGTCTATGCCTCCGGGATTCTTCTTATAAAGGGACTCCACGAATTTCAGGTTGTCCGATGTTCCTCCCTGGTCAATCCATTCAATGTGCGCCTCTGTTCCGTATTTCTCGAGATGCCATTTGGCGAAAGCCGAGGAAAGTTCTATCTTTACACCTTCCCAGTGCGGAGAGATTATAACAAGCTGCTCTCCGGCATATGCGGATACTGCAAAAAGGAAAACGACGATTTGGAAAATTTTTTTCATGGTAAATACATCTCCGTATCACTATAAATTATACTTGAAAATGCCTTTATTTTACAATTATGAC
>CAYPTS010000071.1:0-10340 GCA_964413825.1 uncultured bacterium | reverse complement strand
AGGAGATGGAAATGGATATGAAAAAATTTAAAAACCCGCCTTCAATAATGCGACCCACGCCTTTCTGGGCGATAAACGACAGGATTACGCCCGAAGAAACGGCAAGGCAGATGGAAGATATGTTGTCTGTCGGACTCGGAGGGGGGTTTTTCCATTCGAGGCACGGTTTGATAACCAATTATATGGGAGACGAATGGTTTGCATCGATGGAAGCGGCGGTGAAGTCTGTGCAGAAGAAGGACGGATACCTGTGGCTGTATGATGAAGACCTATGGCCCAGCGGAAATGCCGGCGGCCAGGTTGCGGGTATGAAAGATGAATACAGGGCAACGCGCCTTAACGCTTTTTTCCTTGCGTCCGGCGAACCGCTCCCTTCTGCCGGTGCGGACGAGGCAATAAGGTACGCATATCAGATTATTAAAAGGGACGGACTGATTTTGAAAGAAATCGAGGCAGTGCCGATTGAGTGTCTGGAATCTGTTGAGCGATGCGAACGGCTTGTGTTTGTAAGAAGATACAGTGAGAAAACTTCGTGGTGGAGCGGCGAGTCGTATGCAAATCTTCTGCATCCCGAAGCCGTGAAGAAGTTTATGGAACTGACGCATGATGTATACTACAGGCGTCTGGGGAAAGAATTCGGCAAAAGGATACCGGGTATTTTTACAGACGAGCCGAACATATACGGTATGGAAAATGGCATTCCGTGGTATGAAGGAATACCTGAAAAGTATGGAAAGTGGACCGGAAGGGATTTTTGGAAAGACCTGCCTTATCTCTTTTTTGACGGTAAAGAGGCGAGGCGCGTAAGACTTCTTGTTCACAGGGCAATTCTCAGGCAGTTTCTTGAAGCATACGACAAACCTATATACGACTGGTGTGAGAAGCGCAAGATTGCGCACACCGGACATTACAATGCGGAAGATAAGTTTGCCAGCCAGATAGCAAACCACTGCGGCGGCGTCATGGCTCATTACAGGTATCAGCAGATACCGGGAATCGACCATTTATGCAGGCAGACGTCTGGAAGAATTCCGATACTGCTTACCTGCAAGCAGGTGTCTTCCGCGGCAAGGCAGTTGGGAAGAAAAACTGTCCTGACAGAGATTTTCGGGGTGAGCAGGCATACCAATACCTTTGAGGATTTCAGGTGGCTGGGCGATTATGACCTTGTTCTCGGAGCGAATTTTTTCTGCCCCCATCTTTCGTGGTACTCGGCAAAGGGCAGGAGGAAGCGGGACTATCCGCCGGTATGGAACTACCAGCAGACCTATTGGAAAGACCTGCCGGCGCTGAATGATTATTTTACAAGGATTGCGTATGCGCTTACTTCCGGGAAACCGGAAGTCTCGATTCTCCTTCTTCATTCCATAGAAAGCGCAATTGCGGGAAGGAGGATAGGGGCGGCATCGGCGCGCAGGGCGGACGATATCCCTGTAAACGACCTGACGGATGCCGATGCGCTGGATGCCCTGATGCGCAAGACGCTGGACGCTATTTTAAGCACGGGCCATGACTGCGACCTGGGCGATGAAAGCTTTCTCGAGGATTACGGAAACGCGAAAGGCAAAAACCTTGCAGTAGGGAAGATGTCCTATAGAGTGGTTGTCGTTCCTCCTTCCAAGACGTGGCGCGAGAAGACGGTGGAGTTGCTTGAAAAGTTTGTTGAGAACGGCGGGATACTGATTGTACTGGGCAAGCCGCCGGAAGAGATAGACGGGATAGAGAATAAGGGCAGGTGGTCAAAAATCCTGATGCATAAAAATGTGCATTGTCTGCCGTCTTCCGTGGAGTCGATACGGAATGCCGTGAATTCGCTTGTCCGGTCAACCTATATGCTTAGGGGCGCCGACGGTAAAAATATTCCGGATACCTACGTCCAGCACAGGATTGACGGTAAGGATGAGATATTTTTTGTTGTGAACTCCGACAGGGAAGATAAACGGGAATACGTTCTTACGGTAAAGAATGCCGGCGGGAGGAAACTATGCGTTCTTGATGCTGTTGACGGCAGTATATGTTTTTCCGAAGCCGTGAGAAGCGGAGATGAATTAAGATACGTTTTCTCTCTGCCTTCGGCGGGTTCGGTTCTTCTGAAACTGACGGATGATTTTGAAAACGTGCAGAATGTGGAAAGCAGAGCACCGGATTTCAAGAGCGCGAAGGTTGTCCGCCTGCCGGATACCTTTGAATTTGAGAGGAAGGATGCCAACGTCCTTGTTCTTGACCGGATAAGCATCTCCTATGACGGCAGGGATTTCGAGGACGAAGAGCCGGAATGGCGTGTGCGCAGGAAGATTGCAGAACGGTTCAAAACGACCGATGCGCTTCAGTGGCAGCCGTGGGTGGCGGCAAGGAAGGGGCTGTTTGAAGGAAAGGGCGGAGACATCGTGTTGCGATACAGATTCTCAAGCGACCTGAATAAGCCGAAAAGCTATCTTGTCATTGAGGATATGCATAAAGGAGAGGTTTTTGTCAACGGGATAAAGATAAGTCTGAACGATGAAAAGAAAACCGGGTGGCACTGGGATAAGAGTTTCGAAAAGCTCGAGATAACCGGACTTGTAAAAAAAGGCGAGAACGTCGTTGATTTCAGGGTGCGGTATGACTTTCTTACGGAGGTGGAGGCGGCGTACGTTGTCGGAAATTTCGGAGTTGAAATGGAAACTCCGTACGCGGGAAAACTTGTGAAGGAAGGGCAGGGCATCAGAACCGGTTCGCTTGTGGAGCAGGGATACCCGTTTTACAGCGGAAGAATGGTTTATAACTCTGAATTCAACGCGAATGTAAGCGGGGGGAAAAAGTTCCTGAAAATACTGAATCCGTCAGGTATACTTTTTAACGTCAGGGTAAACGGTGCGGATGCGGGAAAAATTTTGTGGAACCCGCATATGTTGGATATAACCCGGTTTGTAAGAAAAGGAAAAAACAAAATAGAAGTGGAACTGGTTTCATCCCTTCAGAACTCATGGGGGCCTCTTCACGAGAGAGACGGAGACGATAACATGTGGGTCGGGGTCAATGCGTTTGAAAACGAAGAATTTCTCAGAGAGGAGTTTTCGTTTTTCAATTATGGGATAGGGGGTATTGAAATCCTATCGGTTTAAAACATCATTTTTTCCCCGAACAGGTATTTTTTTAGGTTGTTTTCGGAGTTGATGTCCATGTCTGCAAACACGATTCCCTGTATGAATATGTTATGGTACCGCAGGCAGTTTTTTGCGATGAAAGACGCGGCGAATTCAAGAGACGCATGATGGAAAGGAAAAGCCGTCTCTATGTTGTATGATGCATCGCTGTTTAAAGGCTCGGAAGTTTCTATACGTGCACCTTTCATGCTGATATCGATAATGGACCCCTTGATTATGTGCTTTTTGTGAAAGACTCCCGTGTGTGTATTTGATATGCTTGCAGGCAGGGCGGGGGTTTCTTTTCTTACACTCTTTCTCTTGTCAATCTCCGCATCCGTTTCAGGTGTTATTATTACTTTTGACGGCGGCTGGAAGAAGATTTTTCCGGAAATGAAGTATCTGTTGTTTCCCTGGTCAAAAAAAAGTTCAGCCCGCTTTCCCATTTCCGCAGTGGAAAAGGGTGAACCGGGTTTCAATTCAAAACATATTTTCTGCCCGTTTTTCTCTACTTCCGATATCCTGCCTTCAATAGTTGTATTGTCTATATAAAGCGCGGCATTCCTTGTTTCGGCCACCTTTATCTCCACAAACAAATGATACCCCGTTTTCCGGATAAAGGCAAGGGGGCGGCATAAAAAAAATGGATTAAAAACGAAATTTATGATACAATCAGATGTTTTTTTAATGAGGAGACGGGAAGTGGAAATCAGAAAAGGATACGTAATAGACGGGTACAGACTTGAGGACATGGTCGGTTCGGGAGGGTTTGCCACTGTATACAAGGCAAGAAGCATTGACCCCCTACCGAAATATGAAACCATAATAGCGGTAAAAGTGCTGCATCCGAGGAGATTGGACAGGTCGCAGATAAGGCGATTTGTAAAAGAGGTGAAGATGTCCATTCCCCTCCGGCATCCCAATGTGGTCAGGGTGTATGCCGTCAGGAGACAGGACTGGAACTACTTCGGATTGACCGAATTTTTGGATACGGATTTGCTTAAGGCAATCAGGATGAAGCCGCAGATTTTCAATTCGCAGAACGTTATCGAAATACTTAAAAAATCGGCAATGGGACTGGATTACATTCATAGAAGCGGTATCATACACAAAGATATTAACCCTTCCAACATTCTTGTCTCTTACTCCATGGATAAAATCAAAATGACGGATTTCGGATTATCCGAGAAAAGGGGATTCTTTAAGAAGGAAAACAGCGCGGGTGGCGGCGGTACCGAAGGTTATATCGCGCCTGAAAGGCAAAGAGGCCTTCCTGCGGATGTCAGGTCGGACGTCTATTCTTTCGGCAAGACAATGCAAAAAGTTTATTCGGAACTTGGGTTTAATGTGCCGGAAAATGTCAGGTATGTGATTGATACTGCAACAAAACCCAACAAAGAAGAAAGGTTTTACGATATGCGGGAACTTTTGTATTTTCTTGACGGAGGAAAAGGAAATGCCGGCCAGTCTGATATACTCCGATAAATTTCTCGAATATGCGGAGCCCGGGCACCCCGAGTCCCCCGAAAGGGTGAAAGCGGTAGTAGAATTTCTGCGGAGAAAAACAGACCTTGAGTTTATCCCTCCCGTTCCCTGCAAAGAAAAGGATTTGCTTCTTGCTCATACTTCAGACCTTGTAAGACGGGTAAGGGAAGAAGATTTTTTTGACCCTGGCACGCCGAATGTTCCTGATATCTATTCTTATGCGGCGCTGTCCTGCGGGGCCGCACTACAGGCATCAGCCATTGCGTTAAACGGCGGATTGGGTATCTCGCTCGGAAGACCGCCGGGCCACCATGCCGGGAAAAATACCATGGGGGGGTTCTGTTATTTCAACAACATGGCCGTAGCAGTAAAAAAAATTCTGAAGGAACATGGTTTAAAAACGGCCGTGCTGGACATAGACGGACACCACGGCAACGGTACCGAAGAGATTTTAAAAGGCGAGCAGGGCGTTATATGCATATCCATACACCAGTCCCCGGCGTTTCCGGGAACCGGCGGAGTTTCTTTCGGCAACTGCTATAACTTTCCGGTTCTGCCCGGGTCCGGAGCTGATAAATACATGGAAGCATTCGGCGAGGCGTTGCAAATCATAAAAGATTTTTCGCCGGACGTGCTGGGTGTTTCCGCGGGGTTCGATGCGCACCGTCTTGACCCTGTGCTCAATCTTTTCCTTGAAGATACACATTATTACAGAATTGGGAAAGAACTTGCGGGTGCGGCCGGCAGAATTTTTGTTTTGCTGGAGGGCGGGTATAATATAAAAACCATTGGCAATACTTGTTACTGTTTTATAAACGGGCTGACAAGGGAGTGAAAAGACAAAGTGAAAACGTCTGATTTTATAAACGGAGAAAAGGTCGTATTGACCGACGGGAGTATGGGTACGTATCTTGAACAACTCGGGTACCGCGGGCAGATTCCGGACCTTGCGGTTCTCGATGCTCCGGAACTGGTAAAACGGGTGCACCGGGAGTACGTTGAAGCGGGCGCACAGGTCATCCTGACGGATACCTTTGGCGCCAACAGGTTGAGGCTTTCCATGAAAGGACTGCAGGACAAAATAGAAAGCATAAATTCAACAGCGGTACAGGCCGCCGCGGAGGTGAGGGATTCATATGGAAACGTTCTCGTTGCCGGAGACATGGGTTCTACGGGAGAAATGCTTGAGCCCTACGGGAATCTTACCGTAAAGGAAGCTGAAAAAATTTTTGCGGAACAGGCGGAAATGCTCCGGAAAAGCGGGGCGGATTTTTTACTGCTTGAAACGTTCCAGGACATTGAAGAGTTGAAAATCGCTTTTTACGCCGCAAAGGAAACCGACGATATTTTTGTCCTGCCTTCAATTACCCTGAACGCCGGGGTTGAATACAGAACACTTATGGGGCAGAGAATTGAGGATGTAGTGAAGTTTGTCGAAGAGTCGGGCGCAGGAGTTATGGGCGTAAACTGCGGGATTAAAAGTCGCGAGATGATTAAGGCGGTCCGTGAAATAAGAAAAGTCACAGGTACTGCGCTTTGGGTGAAACCCAACGCGGGACTTCCGGAAGTTTCGGGAGGCGTAGCCGTTTATCCGGAAACGGTTGAAGAGTTTACGGACAATTGTGTCGAGATTGCCGGGCACGGCGTGAATTTCATAGGCGGTTGCTGCGGCACGACTCCCGAGTACATTGCCGTTCTCAAGAAGAAATTAAATGAAAACAGTTGAAGTCGTTTTCGACATACCTGTCGACAAGACCTTTGATTACCTTCCCGGAAAATTCCTGCCCGTGATTTCTCCGGGCGTGCGGGTGCGGGTTCCGTTCGGCGCGCAGAGAAAGACGGGGCTTGTAATTTCTGTCAGGGAAAACGAGGCGCCGGGTGACTACAGGGAAATACTCGGGGTGTATGATGAATATCCGGTTGTCACGGAGGAACTTTTTGCAACGGCTGATTTCATGGCGGGAAAATATTTTTCATCTTTCGGCAAGGCGGTTTTTTCGATAATCGGGAGCCTGCCTTTAAAATAC
This sequence comes from uncultured bacterium, assembly GCA_964413825.1. GTDB lineage: Bacteria > Ratteibacteria > UBA8468 > B48-G9 > JAFGKM01 > JAFGKM01. The sequence goes on along the minus strand of CAYPTS010000071.1, from coordinate 3,703 downwards.
AAATCCTGCGGCATATTACCTGAAAATAAGCCGGAGACTCCCTGCATGAAAGAAGAAAACTTTTTCATGAAGTACCTTGTTTTCTCCAACGCCGATGAAAAATACCATGCATACGAAAAAATTGTTTTTTCGGTGCGTAATGGTTCGGTTCTTCTGTTGTTCCCCGAAGTTGCGCAGGCGGAAAGTTTTTATGAGAGGATAAGCACTCATCACCCTGAACGCACGGTATTGTTTCACGGAGGGCTTAAGAACAAAGAGAAAGCGAAGAGCTGGCTCAAGATGCTTAACGGAGAAAATATTATTGCTGTAGGTACCCGGCTTGCCGTTTTCTCTCCCATGCGGGACATAAAGGCCGTTATTGTCGATAACGGACACAATTCTTCCTACAGGGAACAGCAGACGCCGAAGTATGATGCGGCGGAGACGGCGGAATTTAGGTGTGAACGACTGCGTATTCCTCTGATAACCGGCGAGGAGTGTCTTTCCGTAAGGGAGTATTTTGATTCCGTAAACGGCAGGGCATCCGTTGAGCATGTGTGCGGCGGTGATATGCCTGCCGTTTATATTCAGGCGGTGACAAAAAATACCGCGGATAAAAATGTTCCGTTTCTTTCGAGGAATACAGTGTCTATTATCGAAGAGACAATCCTTGAAGGCGGGAAGGTTGCGGTCGTTCATAACAGGAAAGGAAGTTCGAAAATTCTGAAGTGTGAAAAATGCGGGGGGTTTTTTCCCTGCGTTTTGTGCGGGTCTGGAATGATATTGAGCGAAGATGGAAAAAATATCTTGTGCAGGTTTTGCAAAACCACGGCGCCTTTTGACAAAAAATGTCCGTCATGCGGCGGCCGTAAGGTCGGAACGCGCTTATACGGGATTGAAAAAATGTTCAGGATGCTGAAAGAGCAGTATCCTGAAGTCAGAGTGTCTAAATTTACCGCGGATACCGGAGTTTCGGAAGAGGAATTCGACATAATCGTCGGCACGGGAATAATCAGGAAACTGCTTGGGAAGCAACGTTTTTCGCTCATAGTATTTGTCAGCGGCGAGTCGTTTCTCAATACGCCGGATTACAGAAGCGAAGAGAATTTTTTTATCATGGTAAACGAGATGAGGGCGTATTCCATGAACAGGGACTGCAGGATTGTCATACAGACACGAAATCAGAACATGGAGATTTATAAGTCTCTCAGGGAAAACAGTGCCGAAATTTTCCACGCGAAAGAACTTTCTATAAGGAAACAGCTTGGATATCCTCCGGTTTCCGAGATAATAAAGGTTGAACTCAAAGGCAGGAAAAAAGACGTTTTACGGCACAGGCAGGAGACGCTCGAGGGGTATTTTAAAGAAAAAGGAATAGATGTGATTTTTTCCGGACAGTCTTTCCCGCCCGTTAAAAAGGGGGACAAAGTATGGAAGTATCTGTTCAGAGCCGGCGGCGGTTTCGACAGGGCGGAATTTAGAAAAACGTCCCGTGAAACAGGCTTTACGGTTGAAAGCAATCCGGAATTTATATAGCATTTACAGTCCTGCCGAAAAGTGATATAATTTTGAACGCATTTGGTGATGGATGAGAGATACTAATTACTATTAACTGTTGTTCAAGGGCGGTTAGCTCAGTTGGTTAGAGTACTACCTTGACATGGTAGGGGTCACAGGTTCGAGTCCTGTACCGCCCACCAATTTGTGAAAACGAAATTGGTAGATAATCGAAAATCGAAAGTTGAGATTTGACGAGAACCGAGACCCCAAAAGGGTAAGAGGGAAAAGTATTTTCCCTCGCGTTTTCCGTTTCGGGGGGAGAAAATTAGGAAGGGGGAAGCTCCCCCTCCTAAAGAGCGAAGCGAGGGGGCACAGGTTCGAGTCCTGTACCGCCCACTTGGAAGTGCAGGATATACTTGAGTTGTCAAAGTTGTAATATGAAACTCAATGGATATGCCAGGACTCGAAGAGAGTCTGTATATGAGTTGCGACAGGTCGGAGCAACGAATGGACGAGTGGCCGACCGGAGCACAGTGTGCGAAGGCGCCGAGTCCTGTACCGCCCACTTGGAAGTGCAGGATATACTTGAGTTGTCAAAGTTGTAATATGAAACTCAATGGATATGCCAGGACTCGAAGAGAGTCTGTATATGAGTTGCGACAGGTCGGAGCAACGAATGGACGAGTGGCCGACCGGAGCACAGTGTGCGAAGGCGCCGAGTCCTGTACCGCCCACTGCGCCCCGAACTCTTATTAGATACGCTTTAATAGCGAGGGGCTATGATTTTAAAATGATGACATTGAGAAATGTCCGGATTGTGATGGTGATAATATGCTTGTTTTTTTTGACGGGATGTGCGGTTGCGAGAAAATGCAGCGGAACTATGAAATCTTTGATATGGCACGCAATATGGTAGCTTTTCATCACGTTCAGTACAACTTTTGAGTTACCTTATCCAGAGGCCCCCAATGACGAAAGGGCTTTTTAACACGTCCGACAAAAATCTCACAAAAATTCAGCCGCTTGCCGTAAGAATGAGGCCGAAGAAACTCGATGATTTCATCGGCCAGGAACACATACTTGGCAAAGACGGAATTCTGCGCAGGATAATAGAAAGCGACAATATACCGTCACTTATTTTCTACGGCCCTCCCGGATGCGGAAAAACTGCTCTTGCCATGCTGATAGCGGGACGCACAAAAAATTATTTCAGCCATCTGAATGCGGTAACGGCAACTGTTGCCGATGTTCGCGAGGTTATCGTGCTTGCGGAGCAGCGCGTCAGTAACCACGAAAAAAAAACAATCCTTTTTCTCGATGAGATTGCGCACTTTAACAAACTTCAGCAGGACGCACTGATGAAAGATATTGAGGAAGGGATTATAATTCTCATAGGCGCTACGACGCACAACCCTTCCTTTTACGTGAATGCGCCGCTTCTTTCGAGAAGCACGGTGTTCCAGTTTAATCCGCTCGGCAACGACGACATAAAGCGGATAATAAAAAATGCGCTGAACGACAGGGAAAAAGGGCTCGGAGAAATGAATGCCGTGCTCGATGAGGATGCTGTCGGGTATCTTGCGGCAATGAGCGAAGGCGACGCGAGGAAATCTCTGAATGTTCTTGAAACGGCTGTCTTGACTGCGCCTCCCGGCGACGGCGGAATGAGAAATATAAGCGTCAATCTTGTCAAAGAGGCGGCGCAGAGCAAATTTGTCGCTTATGACAGGAACGAGGGACAACATTACAATACTATATCGGCCTTCATAAAGAGCATGCGAGGGTCAGACCCCGATGCGGCGCTTTACTGGCTTGCCAAAATGGTGACTGCAGGGGAAGACCCGCGGTTTATTGCCAGACGCATGCTGATACTTGCTTCCGAAGACGTGGGCAATGCCGACCCGCATGCCCTGTCTGTCGCAAGCGCATGTTACCATGCCGTTGAGGTTGTCGGGATGCCCGAGGCGAAGATTATTCTTGCCCAGGGGGTTGTATATCTTGCTACTGCTCCCAAGAGCAATTCCGCATACAAGGCGGTTGAAAACGCGCTTGCGGAGGTAAAAAAAGAACAGACCATGGAAGTTCCTGAATCTCTAAGGCAGTCCGTATACAGGGGACCCGGCAGAACTGAAAAAATTCGGGAGTATCTCTATCCGCATGATTTCCCGGGGCATTACGTGCCGCAGGAATATATGCCGGTGAAAAAAAAGTTTTATTTTCCTTC